>JARKSP010000096.1 GCA_029974225.1 Erysipelotrichaceae bacterium | reverse complement strand
TAATTGTCGGTGTAATGATGCTGTCTGCTTTTAAGGAAATTGACTGGGCCAGCTTAGATCAGGCTTTACCGGCAATGGGAGCAGGCTGTTTTATGGCTTTAAGCTATGGTATTACCAATGGTGTAATGGTCGGATTCTTCCTTTATACCTTTGTGGAAATCTGTAAAGGCAACCTTAAAAATCTGCATCCTATCATCTTAGTCAGTGATGTATTATTCATTATAAACCTGTGGTTATCTTAATCACCTGTCAATAAATCAAAAGCCCATCAAAGGGCTTTTTTACTTATAGGAGTATTTGTGACTGTTTTAATCTGCATTTGTTTCTTCCTTTTCTAAAAAAATCTTTTTTTCATTTTCTCTATACTTGTCCATTTTTATTCTAAACAGATCTCCGTTAGTAGGAGGGGTATAGGATATGGCATTAGCTCCAGCCGCTATCGTCTCCAAGATAGTTTCACCGGTAGGACCGCCGGTTGCGATTATCGGAATAGCGGGATATTTTTCTCTTACTTTTCTTACAATATTTACCGTATTGGCTCCACCGCTGATATTAAGAATCGAAGCACCTGCTTTTATCTTTTCTTCAATATCCGTATATTCAGAAACAATAGTCGCTACTATCGGACAGATTACGCTTTCAGCTATAAGCTTAAAAGTCTCAGCAGGAGCCGGGGCATTTAAAACCACCGCCATGCAGCCTCGCGCTTCTGCAAGCAAGGCCATTTCGCGTGCTCTTTTGCCCTTGGTGGTTCCGCCTCCCACTCCGGCAAAAACCGGAGCCTGAGCTACACTGGTTATCGCTGAAAAAATCGAAGGATGGGGGGTAAAAGGATACACCGCAAAAATTGCATCGGCGTTATTGTTCATAATTATCGCCACATCAGTAGTAAATATTAGCGACTTTATTCTTTTACCGTTGATTATTATTCCGGAACAGTGGAATATTTCCTCAGGAACTCTTATCAGATCATCGCTTGACCAGCTGCTGACTATCGGAGCAGATTTATCTTCTTTTTTATTCACTGCCACTTCCTCCTTATACTAAATTATCTTTCAAACACAAAGGACTGTGCCTCTTTCTTCTACCAACTATTTTAATATGAAAATGTAAATTTGAAAAACCTGTGCTTTCTCAGAAACAATATGAATAACTTCCTTAGCTTTCAAATTATACAAATGATTATATTACAAGTTAATTTCAATTATGATTATTTCTTTTCATCATCGTCTTTATTGCTATCTGAACTTGCACTGCCAAAAACACTGCCTAAGGCTATGCCGACAGCTAATCCGATAGGTAACCACACACCGATATTATCTGTTGCCGCACCTACAGCAACACCAATAGTCATACCAAGTGCTAAACCCATACTAATACCATAAGCCAGTTTAGATTCACTCGCTTTCTTCTTGTTTCCCATGATAATCTCCTTTCCAATTTCCTGTCATTTTTCTATTCTGTAGTCTAAATAAATTATATTACTAAAGCAGCTAAGGTAAGCGTAAATTAAAAGTAAAATATGGAAAAAATAATTTTTAACCGAAAAAATCAAATATATTAATTATTTTAAACATTATTTTAATTATTATGAAATAATAAATTAAATATATTAATTATAGTATTGATTTTATCAATATTATGCTTTATATTATTGTTGTAGAGGTGAATTTTATGAAGAAAAAACTATTAGGTATATGTCCGATTTGCGACAATAAACTTGCAATCAGTGAATTACACTGTTCCGATTGTAAAACAAAGATTCAGGGAGAATTTCCCCTTAGCAAGTTTGACTACCTTTCAAGTGAAGAACAGGACTTCGCACTGGTGTTTCTGAAAAATGCCGGAAACATCAAGCAGATTGAAAAAGAATTGAACATTTCCTATCCAACGGTCAGGAAGATGCTGGATTCTGTAATTCAAAACCTAGGTTTTGAGAAAACTACGATTTCTAACCCCATCACTAGAGCAGAAGTGTTAGAAATGCTAAAAAACAATGAAATAAACTTTGAAGAAGCTGAGCAATTATTAAAGGAGATAAGATGATGTTTGAAAAATTTATTGCAGAATTAACCCAGAGAGCTCTGGAAAATGGAGTAGATGCTGATGTTATTGTCAGCATCTATCAAAAGCGTTATCAGCTAGGTCTGGAAGCTGGCATGAGTGAAGAAGAAATCGTTTCAAGATTTGGCAGTGTTGAAGATATCATTAGAACAAAACAGGAAAAGAAAACCAACCAATTAAAGACATTCCGAATCATAATGCCTATTGGCGGTGATTTAACTTTTAAAACCAGCAAAGATAACACAATAGATATCGATATGGACGAAAGGACTCTTGATTACTACAACACCATCATTAGTGATGATGAACTGATAATTGAGCCGCTGCAGAGAGAAACTAAACTTTTCAGAAGGATAAATGGCGATATAACTATCAGCTTTCCTGAAACCACAACCTTTAAGAAGGTTGAAATTACAGCCATCTTTTCCGATGTTGATGCTAGAAATTTTGGTTTTGTCTGTGAAGATTTTAAGTTCCATACGACCAGCGGTGATAGTGATTTTGTTTATATCAAAGCCAGCAATACTGAACTTTCAACAGTTAATGGCGATATCAGCATTACCAATCTTTTTACCAGTTCATGTGTTATCAATACTGTCAGTGGTGATATTGAAACAAAAAGAGGCGCCATTTACGATCTTGACGTCTCAACAGTGAATGGTGATATTTCTATTAATGGTAAAGTCGAAAAAGTTAACTCTTCTTCTATTTCCGGAGATATCACTATCAACCACGTCTACGAGAAGACTTCTCTCAACGACCTTTTTCAGGAAGGTATTAAAAATATTTTCAAAAAATAAATACCCTGATTCTATAGATTATTGTTTAGCTACCGCAAATCCAGATTACTTGCATTATACCAGCTAAAACCGTTTTCTAAACAATAAGAATCGATTTCTATGGCCAGTTGACGGTTTGCTCCGTATTCCAGCAGATATACGGACAAACCGTTTTCTTTTACTTTCTCAATATAGTTTTTAAAATACTCTGTTTCTTCTTCTGACTGTACACCAAAACTTTTATTGTCGAAGTTAATACAGGTAAACACTGTTTCCTGATTTATTCCATCAAATAGTGAAAGAGCAGTGTTCTCTTCCAGACACCTGGAAACAAATAAATCGCCGCCATTTATTATCAGTATCAGATCATATTCTTTAAGACCCTGCAGAATTGAACAAAGCCCCTGAAAGATCTCTTCACTTGGATAACGGTAATAGACATCCGCATTATCCAGAAACAATCCATCTAACCCCATTTCTACGTACTGTTTCCCCAGTTCAAAAACAATAAAATTCTGCCATTCTAAAGAAGAGACGTCAATCCACTGCTCGTCTGGCCAGTCCTGATAAATGCCAAGATATAAATCCTTAAACCTGTCAAAATATGAACGGTACTCTTCAACAGAGCCGATATTCAGATAACCGTAAACCGTTTTACCGGCAGCCTGCAGCTCTTTTATTTTGACTCTTGAAAACTCTGCAGGTTCAATTACCACAGTCTCATATAAATCCATTATCTCTGATTCGTTTTCGTTTATACCTAAAAAGACCCCATACCGATAAGTCTTTTCATCTGTACAGCCACCCATTACCAAAATAACACCAAAAACCACCAGAATCAGCAGTTTTTTCCCTTTGGCAAATTTAATTGATGTGTCTTTAATATCCAATTCAGGCCTCCATTAACAGTTTAATCTGAGTTTAAATAGATTATATTATAGGATTTACCCAAAATAAAACCGGATTTTAAAAATCCTGAAGGCCTTTCGTAGTCAATCCCAAAGATTTCACAGCCAGAAAAGGAAAAACAATTAAACTTTTTATAAAACTCGATCAGCTGTGGTGAAAACTCTAGACCTCAGATTTCTTCCAATGTCAGATCAGGTCTGACGGTGTAAAACTCACGGTCTGGTGCAGTCTTAGCGCTCTTTAAAAATTTTCTTTATTAACAAGCATTGCCATCCTGATAATATTTTCTGACCTTTATCTTTAACCAAAAGAAAAACCACTGCAGTGGCTATCTGATAAATGGCGTCCACGAAGGGATTCGAACCCCTGACCGTCCGCTTAGAAGGCGGATGCTCTATCCGGCTGAGCTACGTGGACAACTTGCCTAAATATAATATCATTATCATTTGCAAAATGCAACCGAATAGCTCTGCCAAATTTCGCTTTTGTGGTTAATACGTGATAATGTCTTAAGTGTTAATACGGGAAAATGTCCCGGATATATATTAAGATAAATTCTCTATTATACAATAATTATAAAAATTAAATTTAAAACCTGTTTTATCATATTGTTCCGTAATCAGATTCTATATAAACGCATCACTATCAGCCAGTAAAAACATATTTTTACTATTGGGAATTCTACCAATCATAAATCAGTCGGCATTTTTCCACTCTTTATAATCCTGAGACCAGAAATCCTCAGTTTGCAGTTCAATATATTTTATCAGCTGATTATAATCAACAGGCTTCTTGCCAAAATCACAGACCAGACTGAAAGAGCCGGTTTTGTTTTCATAATTCACCTGCAGCGCTGTGCAGTTGACATCCAGATATTCGACCAGTTCTCTGACAATTTCAACAATTCTTTCCTTGCTGTCCTCTACACCTATACTGACCTTTTCTCTAACATTCAAAACATAAAGCTTGACATATGTCCTGGCTGTATCATTGGTGTTGATTTTTACCCAGGCATATAGATCCGCTGGATATTCGATTTTATCATTTGCTGCCTCTGCTACAAATGATAGATACTTTTCATTGATCTGCACTAAAATCTGATTATTATAGTTTTCATGAAAAAGTGTATTCTCATTTAAATAATATACTAAATGATTTCCTTTTTTATCAGTTCCATTATATTGATTATTCAGAATATCATAATAGGAATCAATTTTTTCACCACAGTATTTACTAAGATTAAAATCGGCAATATACTTACCAACAACTGGCAGATAACCAAACAGAGAATACATTAATATAATTATTAACGAAAATATAATAATTGCCGGCATTTTCCAGTTTATCTTTTTTTCCTGTTTTTGTTTTTCCTTAATATGCATATTTTGTTTCTTCCTTTATTCTTTATTTGCTTGTTTTTCTGTTCATTAAATCAGGCTTTGCACCTAAAAGGATTGTATCATTATTTAAAACCCGTTTCAATAAAAGAATAAATGGGATAAATGTTGCGATAAAATACTAAAAATCTGCTTTTTATCATTTTTCACTTTTTTAATAGTTCAATTTAGTATATAATCAACACTATCAACATTTTTTTAATAATTAGTGCTAAAAGAACAAAGTGACCATTACTTTTTTCCATAACAGCTTAGAAAAGAGGAACAAAAATGAAATTTTCAGAATTTAAATACGAAAGAATAAACTACGAGGAAATCGAAAAACAATTAACCGAACTTTTGGACAAACTCGAAAAACAGACCACAGCCCAGGACTTTATTGCCGTATTCAGAGAAATTGAAAAGATAAATTCACACATTAACACGATGTCAAGCCTGGCCAGGGTTAGACATTCTATCAATACCAATGACGAATTCTACGATAAAGAGAACGATTTCTGGAATGAAGCCGGACCAAAACTTCGTGTTTTTACCAACAGGATAGCTAAAATCTGCCTGGCTTTCGAAAACAAAGACGAACTCTACCAGCATATTCCGGAAATTTTCTTCAAAAAAGCCGATTTTGAATTAAGGTCTTTTGACGAGAGAATTGTTCCCCTGTTAATTGAGGAAAACAGACTGGTTTCCGAATATGGTAAATTAAAAGCCGGTGCTCAAATCCCTTTCGGCGGCATTACTTACAATTTATCTTCAATTTCCCCATTTCTGCAATCTGATGACCGAAAAACCAGAAAAGAGGCTTACAATGCCCGCATGAAATTTTATAAGAATAATGAAGAAAAGTTTGATCGAATTTTTGACAGGCTGGTGAAAGTCCGAACCCAGATGGCTAAAGAACTGGGCTATAAGACTTTTACCGAACTGGGCTATTTAAGAATGAACCGTTTTGACTATAACCGCGAAATGGTGGATGGTTTCCGTCAGCAGATTCTTGATGATCTGGTACCGTTAAACAGCGAATTATACCGAAGACAGGCTAAACGCTTAGGCTTAAAGAAGTTAGCTTATTATGATTTTCCATATCAGTTCTCTACCGGCAATCCTAAACCTAAAAAGGATGCTGACGGTCTGGTTAAAGCAGCTGTCAACATGTATCATCAGATGCATAAAAAAACCGGTGAATTTATCGATGTAATGAACAATCAGCAGCTTTGGGATTTATTAAGTCGAGACGGCAAGTCGATTGGTGGCTACTGCGAGTCCTTCAGCGAATATAAGGTGCCGTTCATCTTTGCCAACTTCAACGGAACCAGCCATGATGTTGATGTTTTAACCCATGAGGCAGGACATGCTTTTCAATACTATATGAGCAGAGACATTCCTGTTGAAACCTGCAAATGGCCTACCATGGAAGCCTGTGAAATCCATTCGATGAGTATGGAGTTTTTCACTTATCCCTGGATGGAAGACTTCTTTGAGGAAGATACGGAAAAATACTACTATTCTCATCTGACAGGTGCTTTAGATTTTCTTCCTTATGGTGTACTGGTTGATCACTTCCAGCATGAAATATATGACAATCCTGAAATGACACCGGAAGAAAGAAAAGCAACCTGGAGAAAACTGGAAAAGCTTTATATTCCGGAAAGAGATTATACCGGATGCGATATTTTAGAAAAAGGCGGTTACTGGTTCCAGCAGGGTCATATTTTCCAGGCTCCTTTCTATTATATCGACTATACTCTGGCTCAAATGTGCGCCCTTCAGTTCTGGGCAAGAACTCAGCAGAAGGATGAAAAGGCTTTTGATGATTATCTGCATTTGTGCTCACTGGGCGGAACGCTGACTTTTACAGAAATTGTCAAAAATGCCGGACTGATGCTTCCTTTTGAAGAAGGCTGTGTCAGTGCAGTTGTCAGAAAGGCTAGTGAATATCTTGATGCCATCGATGATACCAGGTTGTGAAATCTAGCAATAATATGATAAATAGAGCCCCTTTAAAAAGGGGTTTTCATTTTTTTGGCAGTTTAATTAATTTTACTGATACCCTCTTCTGCTAAAGGCAGAAAAGAATCATGAATTGATTAAATAAATTTATTTTTCCTGGTTGACAATATACAAACTAATCACTAAAATAATAGATGTCACTTTACGACAAAAAGTAGCCCCGGAAACTACATTTTGATTAGGAGGACAAAAAATATGCGTCAAACAACAATGTTAAAACCAAAAGACGTTACTCGTACCTGGTATGTTGTCGATGGAGCAGGCTTGACTTTAGGTCGCTTATCAACCAAAGTCGCCGAGGTTTTAAAAGGCAAACATAAACCGGAGTACACACCAAATGTTGATTGTGGAGATTATGTTATTGTTATCAATGCGGACAAAATCGTTGTTACCGGTAACAAATTAGACACTAAATTCTACTATAATCACTCTCAATACCCAGGTGGTCTGAGAACCAGATCTATGCGTACTATGAAAAACAGGTACACAGTTGAGTGGGTTGAAAAATCTATTCATGGCATGTTACCACACACTAAGTTAGGAAATGTTCAGCGGAAGCATTTATTCGTTTACAAAGGAAGCGAACATCCGCATGCGGCTCAGAAACCAGTTGAGCTGAAGATTGAAGAATAGGAGGATCAGTAAATATGGCAACTAAGAAAAAAGAAAATGTTAGATACCAAGGCACTGGTCGTAGAAAGACTTCAGTAGCTAGAGCATACTTAACACCGGGTGATGGAAATATCACTATTAACGGTAAGCCTTTAGATGAATACTTACCGCAGGAAACTTTAAAAATGGTTGTTAGAGCACCGTTTGTAGTTACCGAAACCCTTGGCCAGTACGATGTAAACATTAATGTTTACGGCGGCGGCTATACCGGGCAGGCAGGAGCAATGAGGCATGCAATCTCTAGAGCTCTATTAGGAGTTGTAGATGATTATCGTCCAAAATTAAAAGCTGCCGGTTTCCTAACAAGAGACTCAAGAGCTAAAGAAAGAAAGAAATATGGCTTGAAGAAAGCTAGAAAAGCTCCTCAATTCTCAAAACGTTAATATTGTTAGCGCCAGAGATACAAAAACTCTCCTTTTGTGAAGTTCATTTAGGGATTTGATAAAAAATGTTTAGATGACACTTTCAAATGGGACAGAAAAAACCACATTAGAGTTAATTGCTCTGATGTGGTTATTTTTTATATTTGCTTGATTTATTTCCATTTTAGAGTGATTACTATAACAAGCAAACAAAGTTTAATTAATAAAATGGAGGTATTAAAAATGAATGA
>JARKSP010000086.1 GCA_029974225.1 Erysipelotrichaceae bacterium | reverse complement strand
TCTTTAATGCCTTTTCCTCTATATACATCAAAGATTTCTACCAGTTCCAGCAGACTGCCGCCGGCTTTTTTTATTGTTGAAACAATTTCTTCAGCACTGATATCTTCTTTAACCACTAAAGCCAGATCATAATTGACAGCTGGATATCTGGCAATTTTCTCATATTTGACCTTGGCAGGTTTTTCCCCGAATATTGCATCCAGATTAATCTCAGCAACTACAGTTTCATCAATAGCATATTTCTTTTTTGCCAGCGGATGAATATGTCCCATACAGCCTAGCAGTTTTCGGCCCAGGTAGATATCCGCTGATTTTTTAGGATGCAGCAGTTCTTTCGGATTTGACACTTCCTTAAAGAAAACTCTTTTTTCATCATAACCCAGTTTTTCTAGAATATTGAGAATAATACCTTTGACAGTATAAAAATCATTTCTGGCATAAATGCCCTGCCATTTGGAATAGGTCGTCTGCTCTGAAACCGCCAGGGAAAGATGCAGTCTTTCTTTTCCTTCATCAGAATATACTTTTGCGGTTTCAAATAAGGCATACTCATGATTGCTTCTGGCCACATTATAGCTGACACAATCCAGAAGAGATGGTAATAGTGAAGTACGATAATATCTTCTGTCTTCACTCATCGCATTGGCAATTCTCACCGGTGTTCCGACTGACATAATTCCTGCATCAACATTAGCCAGAGAGACCAGTGAATAGGTAACTACTTCGCTGTAGCCGTAGCCATTAAGCATCGCATTGATAATCCTTCTGCTTTTTCCGTTTTCAGCATATCTGGCCTGAGTAGTTGGCATTTTTGGCAGAGTTGACACAATATTTTCATAACCCCTGATACGAATGACTTCTTCTGATAAATCCTGCCAGATTTTAATATCGCTGCGATATGACGGAATATAGACAATGATAATATCCTCATCCTTCTTTTCCGGTTGAAAATCCAGGGCCTTAAAGACCTGATAAATCTCTTCATAATTAAAATGTGTCCCTAATAAACTGTTTATCTTTTTAACTGACACTTCAATTATGGTAGGGCTGTAGTCCATATCTCCGAAAACAACTGTCTCTTCGATATTTCTGGCATCTGCCAGCTGTATCAGCAGCTGAATACTTCTTTCGGTGGCAACTTCCGCAGCTTTTGGATCTATTCCTTTGGTAAATCTGGTCGCCGCTTCCGTAAACAGACCCAGTCTTCTGGAAGTGTTTCTGACATTTACTAAATTAAAATGAGCGGCCTCAATGATGATTCCTTTAGTATCTTTATCGATTTTACTGTCTTCACCACCCATAATACCGGCATAGCCGATAGCTCTTCCTTCAGTGGTAATCATCAGATCATCCGGTAAGACATGATATTTCTGACCATCTAAAGCGGTATAGATTTCATCTAAACCCGATTTGACGGTAATTTCCTTAGCTGGTATTTTTGCCAGATCGTAGAAATGCAACGGCTGACCGGTTTCCAGCATGACATAGTTGGAAATATCAACGACATTATTGATTGATTTTACTCCTACCCCGTTCAAAGCTCTTTTGAGCCATTTTGGCGATTCTCTGATAGTCAGACTGTTTATTACAGTACCGACAAAATAAGGAGCTTTTTCTGTTTCCGAATGGATAATCAGATCAGTCTTATTCTTTTCAGCCTGATAACTGTAATCAGGCAAAGTAACCTTTTTATTTAGAACTGCGCCGATATCCTTAGCTAAAGCCCAGATACTCAAACAGTCAGCTCTGTTTGGGGTCAGCGAAATCTCATAAACGGTATCATCTAAACCCAGGTAGTTCAAAACATCTCTGTTTCCTACCACTGCATCGGCACTCAAAACTTCTATACCAGCCAGCTGCTCTTCAGTCAGAAGTTTTTTATCGACATTAAGTTCACTCAGAGAACAGATCATTCCGCTGGAAGCCTCTCCTCTGACTACTGCCTCCTTAATTTCACCAGTAGCAAGTTGGCAGCCCGGTAAAGCTACGATAACCTTCTGTTCTGCAGCTACATTGGGAGCACCACAGACTATCTGTCTGGTTTCATTACCGACATCAACCTGACAGATATGCAGACTATCTGCATTAGGATGTTTAAGACAGCTTAAGACCTGACCGATTATCAGATCTGTACCATAGGCCTGATCCTGAAAACCTTCCACTTCATGTCCGGCTTTGGTCAAAGCATCAGCCAGCTGCTGTTTGGAAATATCACTTAAATCAATATACTGTTTCAGCCAGTTATATGTAATCTTCATTTTCAAGTCCTCCTATTCAAACCTTTTAAAGGTATCCAGAAATCTGATGTTATTGGCATAGAAATGACGGATATCATCGACACCATACTTAAGCATCGCGACTCTTTCCACTCCTACACCAAAGGCAAAACCCGAATATTTTTTTGAATCTATATTTGCCATCTCCAATACTCTAGGATGAACCATGCCGGAACCCAGAATTTCAATCCAGCCAGTGTATTTACAGGTTGGACAGCCCTTGCCGCCACAGATGTGACAGCTGACATCAACTTCAAGTGATGGTTCGGTAAACGGGAAATATGATTGTCTTAATCGGATTTCTCGAGAATTGCCAAACATACTGCGGGCTAAAAGTTCCAGGGAGCCTTTTAAATCACCGAGAGTAATATTTTCTCCAACTACCAGTCCCTCTACCTGGACAAACTGATGAGAATGAGTGGCATCGTCATCATCCTTACGATAAACCTTACCTGGACAGACAACCTTAATCGGCAGAATATCGTGTTCCTTTTCCAGAACACGCATCTGGATAGCCGTAGTCTGAGTTCTTAGAAGTCTGTTGACATCAACATAGAAAGTATCCTGCATATCTCTTGAGGGATGATCAGCCGGGATATTGGCTCTTTCAAAGTTATACAAGTCAAGTTCAACTTCCGGCCCTTCCACTACAGCATAACCCATGCCGATAAAGATATCTTCTATTTCCTGCTGTACCACAGTAAGCGGATGCAGAGTTCCGTATTTCCCTCTGTTGGCTGGCAGAGTGATATCAATTCTGTCGTCCTGAAGCTGCCTGAGCATCTGTTTTTCTTTCAAAGTCTCAATCTTTTGAGCAATTAAAGATTCCGTTAACTGTTTTAAACCGTTAACCGCCATCCCATATTCTTTCTTATCTTCTTTCGGGACATCTTTCATCTGAGTCATCAGACTGCTAATCTGTCCCTTTTTGCCCAGAAGTTCAATTCTAATATTTTCAATCGAATTCAAATCTTCTGCTGACTCTATTTTTGCGATAAAATCCTTTTCTAACTGTTTCCAATTCTGTGCCATTTATATCTCCCTTCAAATAAAAAACGTCCTGATTAAGGACGTAAAATCTCACGTGGTACCACCTTAGTTGCTTCTTAAAACTTTAACGCAGTTATACGGAGGTGATTAGCCCCACTCCAAGGTGAATTCATACCCTCTGTATCCGAGAACTTTCACCAGCTGTTCTCTTCTCTTCTATACAAAGCAACGGTACCATGTTCCTTTTCTTCGTGCTGTAATTATTCTATATGTTTTGCAGTTTTTTTGCAAACAAATAAAAGGCAACTGTCAGCAATTTTAATAAACATCTTTTTTAAACCTTAACTCAAGGTTGAAAAATCATCTGCAAAAGTATTAAAACAAGGCTGTATTACATTGTATTTCGACTATTTATAGTAATACATGACAATCGCAGCCGCAATAGCGACATTCAAAGACTCAAAATTATTCATTTCAATCTTGATTCTTTCATCAGCTGCCTGTATTGCCTGCTTTGATAAGCCCTGCCCTTCATTGCCTAGCATAATTGCCAGTTTATCTGTTTTTTTGCTTTCTTTTAAAAAGTTGGAATTATCTAAATCTGTCGCGATGAGTCTGCAGCCGTTTTCCCTGACTTTGCAGATTATATTTTCCAGCTGGTCCCTTATTACCGGAAGATGGAAAAAGGCACCCTGAGAAGCCTGAATGGTCTTCTCATTGTATAAATCACAGCTGTCAGCAGTCAAAAAGACTGCATCATAGCCAAAGCAGTATGCTGTTCTGATAATGGTGCCGACATTTCCCGGATCCTGAACCTTTTCAAGAATGATGGCTTTGCTGAGGTTTTCTGCTTTATGGTCAACCATTCTGCAGATAGCGATATAGTTGTTTAGAGAAACATTTACCGAAAGTTTTCGCATAACAGCCGCACAGACATAGATACAATCCCTTTCAAAGATGTTTTCAATTCCTTCCAAAACTATAAGGGTATCAATGCAGTCGGCTTTGATGGCTTCTTCAATCAGATGCTTTTCCTGCACAATAAAAAGCTGATACCGGTCACGGTACTTTTTCAGATTAAGTTTACTCCACTGTTTAACTTTGCTGTTTTCTAATGATGTGATAATTTCCATAGCCTTATTCTAACAAAAAAAGCTGAGCAGTAAAACTACCCAGCCTGTTAATTTACATTAATACGCTCTGACATCTTAGACACAGACCGTCATCATCAACATCAGTTACTACATTCCAGCATCTTGGACAGGTATGACCGGCAAACTTTTCAACCTTGATGTAGCCTGTCGGATATTCCTGGTGCTTTTCCTTTGTTACTTCAAATTGTGAAGCAATTACCAGCTGAGCCAGATCGTGATTTGTCAGACCGGCTAAGGCTTCCTGATACTCATCCTTTGGACAATAGTAGATTTTAGTTTCCAAGGCTTTTTTGATTAATCCGCTGACTTTAGCCTCTTCCAAAGCCTTCAGTAAATCACTTCTGACTTCCATATACTTATCCCATTTAGCTTTGATAAGCTGATCATCCTCATGCTTTAAGACCTCTGGAAAACCTTCCAGGAAGACACTGGCTTTTTTACGACTGAAAATTTCGTAGACTTCTTCCATCGTATAAGACAGGATCGGCGCCCATAATCTGTTGAGAGCATCAGTAACCTGATAGAACACTGTCTGAATCTGTCTTCTTCTTAAGTCATCTTTCTTTTCAATGTAAAGAATGTCTTTGGCATAGTCCATATAGAAGGCACTGATGGTGTTGGTCATATAATTAAACAAGGTATTGTTTGCCTGAATATAATCGTACTTATCATATGCTTTAACAGCAGTATCAATTACTTCATTGAGTTTGATTAAAATATATTTATCGATTGAAGCTAGATTATTATAGCTGACAGCATCGGTATCATAATCAAAATCTTCTCTGTTGATATTCCCTAATAGAAATCTGAAGGTATTTCTTACTTTTCGATATTGCTCACTGGCTATTTTAAATAACTTATCGGAACATTTTAAATCCGCTCTGAAGTCAACAGAGGCAACCCATAGTCTTAAGATATCAGCTCCATATTTATCAATTACTTCAATCGGGTTTACAACATTAACCAGAGATTTACTCATCTTGCGGCCATTCTCATCAACAACATAGCCATGTGACAGTACTCCTTTATAAGGAGCTTCTCCATTGGTAGCCACTCCAACAATCAGCGAAGAGTTAAACCAGCCGCGATACTGGTCAGAACCTTCTAAATACAACTCACAAGGATATTCAAAGCCACGACGTTTAAAGGTATTATGCGATGAACCTGAGTCAAACCAGACATCCATTGTATCTACTTCTTTAGTAAAGTGACCATTAGGTGAGTTAGGGTGGCTGTATCCCGGTGGCATTAATTCTTTAACATCTTTTTCAAACCAGATATTAGAACCATTTTTTTCAAACAGTTTAGCAACATGGTCAAATAAAACTTCATCAATAATCGGCTTACCGTCCTCGCTGTAGAAGATTGGAATCGGCACACCCCAGACACGCTGGCGAGAAATACACCAGTCTTTACGGTCTTTAATCATGTTGTACATTCTGGCATGACCAAAGTCATTTTCCCATTTTACATAATCTACCGCATCCAGAAGTTCCTTCTTGATTTTCTCAATCGAAGCAAACCACTGGACGGTGGCTCTGAAAATTACCGGTTTTTTCATACGGTCATCATGAGGATAGCTGTGAACAATCCATTCATTAGCCAAAAGACGGCCATCTTCATGCAGCCACATTACAATATCTTTATTGGCGGCAAAGACAAACTTGCCATTCAGTCTTTCGCCGGCCTCATAAGTCAGACAACCCTTGTCATCAACCGGACAGAAAGTTTCAATACCATATTTCTGACCGACATAGAAGTCTTCTAACCCATGTCCAGGAGCAGTATGAACGCATCCGGTACCTTCTTCAGCAGTTACATGTTCGCCTAAAATAACTAAAGAGGTCTTTTCCGGATATAATGGGTGAGCCGTTTTGACATATTCCAACTCACTGCCCTGGAAAGTTTTTAATACCTCGTAGTCAGCAAGTTCAAATTTAGCCATCAGTTTTTCCAGCAGTGATAAAGCTAAGACCAGCTTACCTTTTTCAGTTTTAACTACCGCATAGCTTAAATCCGGATGCAGACAGATAGCCATATTGCCTGGAATGGTCCACGGGGTGGTTGTCCAGATGACAAACTTTTCATCACCATCTAATACTCCATTACCATCAGTGACATCAAAAGTAACAAAGATGGTCATATCTTTTTTATCTTCATAGTAGATTTCACTGTCCGCGACTGCTGACTCTCTTTCCGGTGACCAGTAAATCGGCTTTAAACCCTGATAGATCAGACCACTGCAGGCCATTTTACCGAAGGTTCTGATCTGATCAGCTTCAAAAGAATTGTGCAGCGTGACATACGGATCATCGTACTGGGCAACTGTTCCCAGTCTTTTTTCGGTAGCCATCTGAATTTTAATCTGTTCTTTGGCATATTGCTCACATTTTTCTCTAAAGTCTACCACCGACATCTTCTTGCGATCATAACCCAGGGAAGGCATCATATTCTCAATCGGTAAACCATGGGTATCCCAGCCGGGATAGAACGGGGTATCATAACCCATCATATGTTTTGTTTTAACCACAAAGTCTTTAAGCACGCGATTCATCGCAGTGCCGATATGCAGATTGCCATTGGCATATGGCGGGCCATCATGCAGCATAAAGCGCGGCTTGCCCTTGTTGTTTTCCATCATTAAATCATAAAGCTTAATCGCTTCCCATTTTTCTAAAATGTCAGGTTCTTTCTTAGGAAGATTCCCTCTCATTTCAAATGTTGTATTTGGCATCAACAGTGTATCTTTATAGTCCATAATTAACTCCCTCTTTTCCCTAAAAAAACGTCCCTAAGCCTAAGGACGTTAATACGCGGTACCACCTTAGTTCACAAAAAATTCTGTGCCCTCAATATCTTTAACGCAGATCTACGTAACTATTTACCTATCAATAGTTCAGCTCCAAAGTGATGTTCTTATCTGACATTGACTGACTTGCACCTACCGTCAATTCTCTTTTAGCCTGTCAGATAAAACGCGTCTTTTTCCTGGCCTTATTCTGATTCTTCCGGTTGCGCAAATGGATCTGGCAACTGGATTTCGTCATGCAGTTTTAATTTTTCCATCAGCTGGGCAACAGCCTCAGTTAACTGTTTTCTGGCATCAGATGATGCTTTGCTGTATTCTTTAACCGTATCAACGTACTGCTGTACTTCTAAAACAGCTTCCTCAATTATGCAGTCTGCATTATAGCGAGCTTCATCTATCATGCTATTAGCTTCCTTTAAAGCTAATCTGGCAACATCATCGGCCTGTTTCTCACGCATTGAAAGTTCACTTACCAAAAGTTGATATCTCTTTTTGATCATCGCGAATTGATTATTAACTGTTTCAATCTGATTCTGATAGATCAATATCCTCTCATTCAGCTCCTGAATGTGGTATTCTAATCTATCAATTTCGCTATTTACCTGATAACAGTCATATCCGTTGGCAACTAAATTGAAGCGGCGCAATTCGTTCATAGAAAACTCTCCTTATCATACAAACTTTTTAACTTTAATAATTATTTTACCACTTTTTCTGTTTTTCTCAATATCAATTATTTGATACCTTCCATGCGTTTTAAGCGATAATATATCATTATTATTACATAGATAGGTAAAATCTTCAATAGTTAGATAGTTAACATTTACAAAACCGGCATAAATAAAGTCCTGAGCCTTCTGGCGGGATTTTCTTATTAATGCCGATACTACTTTATCCAGTCTCAGTGAGGAAAGACTGAATCTATATTCTTCAAAACTGTAAGTCTGACTCTGAAATTCTACTTCCTGAAACCTGACTGTGCAGTTGCCGACCTTATTGAGATTATTCTGCAGAAACTGACTGATATCTTTGCAGCAGTAGAAGTAGATTCTGTCTTCATCCACCCACATATCTCCAAACCTGTTAAGTTCAATTCCACTATTGTAAATGGCTCCCTTGATATCACGATGACTCAGGCTATTAAACTTCCTGTTATAACTGGCTGAAAGACAGCAGATATAATCTTTAAAATCAAAATTCTCACCGATCAGACACATTTGTCTTTGGGCCTGCTGATAGCCGCCAAAAAAATCATAGGGAATTCTATCAGATAGCACTGACCTGATGGTTTTAATTTCTCCGCTATTACAGAAACCCAGAGCGGTAACCTCACCTGTTTTTTCGTATTTGTCAGTGATCTGCTGCAGTTTGCGGATTAAACCTTCAAAACCTTTATAGTGCTGAAGCAGCTGTTCGCTGGTTTTAATCACTCTCTACTCTTCCGTCAACAGGCATATCATGAGGAGTAAACAGGAAAACATTTCTGTCAATTCTCTGATATTCACCCTTTATCGCATAGATAACACCTGCCAAAAAATCCAGCAATCTGATTGCGCTTGATTCCTGAAGACGATGGATGTTTACCACACATGCCTTATTAGCCAACAGGCAGTTGGCAATATCAGCAGAATCATCAAAACTTCTTGGTTCTTTGACTACCATTTTCGCATTGCTTACTCTTTTTACTTTTTCATTCTGCGCCTGTTCGTATTCTGATACATTTTCATCAAAATCATCTTCAATTTCATCGTTTTCGATTACTTCAGTTTCTGTTAATGCTTTTTTAATTTTTCCAAATAATTCACTCATTTTAACACTCCTTAAAACATTTATTTCATTATATCATTTTTTACCGCTTATAGATATTATTTATAGCAACCTTTATTTTATTCCTGTCTACTGTCTTAGTCGGTTTTCTTTCAATGATTTTTTACTGAAGATATGATTTTAAACTCATCAGATTAAAGAGATAAAATAAAATTGTGAAATCTTTAAACAGATGTTAAAATAAAAAAGATGCTTTAGGAGGACATACTATGCAGCTGAGAATTGAAAATCTATCTAAATCATTCAAGGACCTTAATGTCCTGATCGATTTAAACTATACTTTTGAAAAAGGAAAAATCTATGCCATTCTTGGTAAAAACGGTTCTGGAAAAACCACTCTGTTCAACTGCATTGCCGAAGAGATGGATTTTGATAAAGGAAAAATCTATCTTGATGATGAATTAATCAATCATCAGGATGTCGGATATGTCTATACCGATCCAATGCTGCCGCTGTTTTTAACCGGTTATGAGTTTTTAACCTTCTTCGCTGACATTCATAAGGACAAGGGCTTAAGCCGGGCAGAAGTTGATGAATACTTTGATCGAATTGACTTTAAGGAAGAAGACCGTCATCGCATGATTAAAGACTATTCCACCGGGATGAAGAACAAACTGCAGATGTTATGCATCATTTTAACCAAACCCAAGGTACTGCTGCTTGACGAACCGCTGACATCGTTAGATCTGGTTTCATCAATGAATATGAAAAAAGAATTAATGAAGATCAAAGATAATACAATTATGATTCTTTCAACTCATATTCTGCAGATTGCCAAGGATATCAGTGATGAAATCGTTATTCTGACAAAGGGCAAACTGCTGGATGTTGATGAAACAGCTGAAGATTTTGAACAGAAGGTGCTGGAGATTTTACAAGATGAATGAGATTCTATTTCGACTGAAGTACAACAGCATTCTTCATTGGCTGGTTAACAGCAAAATTATTTCTAAAATCTTCAACATAAGCCCTAAAGTATATAGAGATTACCAGTTAAAACAGGATCTGCAGAAGTTTATGCCGGTCTTTTCCGTTCTCATCGATATCCTGAGGCATCTGATTTATCTGATATTTCTGCTGCTGGCTTCTTTTGAAGCCAAGGACTTTATGTTATGGTTTACGTTTCTGACCGTTGGAGGCTTTTCAACCAGAATACTTAACTACGATAATAATATGCAGATTCTTTTTCAATCTTTCAAAATACCGTTTAAGGATATTTTCAGCTACAGACTGAAAAGAAGACTTATCAATCGGATCAGCTATGCCCTGATTCTTCCCTTAGGCTTGAGCCTGATTATCAAAGACTTCAGCTATTGGCCGCTTATGGTGTTAGCGATTTTCTTTTTTATGTATTTTGCTGAGAGCTTTACCTTGCTTACCTATAGAATAAAAAAAGCCGGTTATGTAAAATATCCGGTTTACATTGGCCTGATACTGCTTTGTCTGGCTGTCGGGTTCTTACATATCAATCCTTATTATCTGCTGATTCCGATGATAATATATCTGACAGTCAGCCTGATAGTCATTATCAGACAAAAAAGAATGGCAGAAGTATTTGACATCTTCATGAAAAATATTCGTGATGTTGATGAGGCAGTCAAATCATTAGATGACATTTTTACCAGAGAAACTGAAATGGATAAAAATGTCAAAGCTGATAAAAGTCTGTCAATTATTCAGAAATACAAGTCCTATCAGCTGTATCAGCATCTGTTTTTATCCCGTCATAAAAGAATCTGGTTTAAACCTTTACGTAATCTAAGCCTGCTTCAGCTGGCCGTCTATCTTATTTTTACTTTTCTATTAAAGTATGATCTGTTTCCGGAAATTGATTATCAGACAGTAATTGTAATTATAACCAGTGCCTATATCTATATTCTCTATATGTTTGATACCGGTCAGAAACTGATTAAATCATATTATCGCAATAGCGACTACCATTTGCTGCACTATGCCTTTTATCGTCGAAAAAGCGAAATTTATAAACAGTTTCTGATTCGTTTAATCAATGCCTTTATCTTTTCACTGGTCCCTATTGCCATCAGCCTGATTTTTTCACTGATTTGGGTTTTCGGCTTGAAAATGCCGCTTGGACCAACTGTAAATTTCTTTATTTCGGTTGTCTTCTTCGCTTTATTCTTTAACGTTCATTATCTGTTTATCTACTACATCTTCCAGCCGTATAACTATAGTCTGGACAAACCTCGAGTAGTCTTAACTATTTTTGAAATCGGCACTTACCTTTTCGCCTATATGGATAAGCCCTGGCTCAGCTATCAGTATCTGGGGATTATTTTCGTTATCATTCTGGTGGTTTACATTATTATATCAACAGTTCTGGTCTATAATTTTGCTCCCAGAACATTTAAATATCGCGATTAAAAAACTGATCAAAAATCAGTTTTTTTATCATCATTTTATTTTACGGTAGATATTCGCCTCATAAGGTGCCATATAATTTTCAGGGCTGTCGATATTGGAGATTAGCAGTTCATAGTTATCTTTCCTGACAAGACGTCCTCTTTTTTCATCAGAAAGATTAATCTCAATTAAAAACTCCCTATCACCGATAGTTCTGGTATAAACAAAATAGTCCTTGGTTTTTTCATATTGAAAGTCGATAGCGCCATAAATCAAAACCGGATTATCTTTCCTGAACTGAATCAGTTTTTTAGTAAAACTATAGATAGAATCAGGCCTGTTTTTCTGATATTCGATATTGGTTGTCATTAAATCCTGATAACCGGCAATCCAAGGCCGCTCTTTAGAGAAACCGCCATATTGCTGATCAGTCCACTGCATGGGTGTACGACTATGATCTCTGCTGCCGGCCAGGATAATGTCAAACGCCTCTTTTTCACTTTTGCCAGCGGCAATAAACTCTTTATAACGATTGATACTTTCGACATCCCGGATATCAGCCATTGATTTAAATTCATTATTGGTCATGCCGATTTCCTGACCCTGGTAGAAGAATGGGCTTCCCCTTAAAGTTAATAGAATCAGATTTATACATTTAGCCAGCTGGTCACGATAACGATGACTTGGGTCGATTTTGGAAATAAAACGCGGATTATCATGATTATCAACAAATAAGGACATCCAGTAATGGTTGCCATAAGACTTCTGATTTTCAATCAGATAGTATTTGTAGAAGTTGAGATCATAACGATAGTCATCAAAGCGGACTTTCCCAGGAGTTTCCAGATGATCAAAGCTGAAAGTCAGGTCCATAATTTTACGATAATCACCGGTCAGAAGCTTACCCAGCTGGATGCCAATACCTGGAGTTTCTCCCACTGAAAAACCATTATAGGGATCAAAAGCCTCTTTTCGCAGTTCTGTCAAGTACTTACAAAGATTTGGTCCATAGAAATAATGTTCCATTCCAGTAAAGTTAACCAGTTCTCCAACTACGGTATCTCCATCCGGTAAGTCGGGGTTTTTAGAAATGTAGTTGATGACATCCATTCTAAAACCGTCAATGCCTTTTTCCAGCCAGAACTTAACAATGTCAGCTACCTCTTTTCTGACCTGCGGATTGTCCCAGTTCAAATCCATCTGCTTGGAAGAAAAAAGTCTCAGAGCATACATATCAATTTCTTCAAAATATCTCCAGGCACTTCCGCTAAAGAAGCTGGTCCAGTTGTTAGGTTTCTTTCTAAAGAAATAATAGGCCTGTTTTTCTTTGTCGCCAGCCAGGGCTGCCTTAAACCATGGATGCTCATCAGAAGTATGATTGACTACCAGGTCCATGATGATTTTCATTTCCCGTTTCTTAAGCTGCGCAATCAGTTCCTCGACATCTTCCATCGTGCCAAATTCAGCCATGATATTGCGATAGTCTCTGATGTCATAGCCGTTATCATCATTTGGTGAATCATAGATAGGAGAAAGCCATAGACAGTCAATTCCCAGATCCTTGAGAGTATCCAGTTCAGAAATTATTCCCCTTATATCTCCGATACCATCCTGGTTGGAGTCTTTAAAACTGCGGGGATATATCTGATAGAAGACGGCTTCCTTCCACCAGGTTTTATTAATTGGAGGATTGTCTTCTAAGGGCTGCTGTAATTCACTGTTAACAAGATTGATGATGGTTTCGAAAAAGGATGGTTATAACTTTTTCTTACTCAGAGCAGCTAAAGTCTTTAGCTTCTGATTTAAAATAAACGGATTTTTAAGCAGGGAAAAAGAAAG
>JARKSP010000082.1 GCA_029974225.1 Erysipelotrichaceae bacterium | reverse complement strand
CAATGCCTTTTTGGGAATGACCCAGTCCCTGGCTCATAAAATAGGGTCAGAATTCCATACTGTTCACGGCCATACCTGTGCTATTCTGTTACCTGAAACCATCAGATATAATGGACAGATACCAACAAAACTGAGTGTCTGGCCAAAATACAATGTCTATCAGGCTGATAAAAAGTATCAGGATATCGCTAAGCTGTTAGGTTTAAAAGCTGATACTCCAGAGCAGGGAGTCGAAGCTTTTGCCAGAGCCGTGGAAAAGCTAAATGAGGAAATTGGTCTGGAAACCAACTTCAAGCAGTTAGGTATTGATGAAAACAGCTGGAATGAAAGGATTGCTGCTATTGCGGTAGCAGCCTATGAAGATCAGTGTTCGCCAGCCAATCCAAGAGTGCCGATGGTTGAAGATATGAAGTTCATGCTGAAAAAGGTTTACGATAAATAGTAAGTTAAAGAGAAACACCTGCCAAATCAAGTGTTTCTCTTTTTTACATTTTGGAATATAATTAGAAAAACAGATATGCTATACTTTTTAATGATAATTATTTAAATGGAGATTGTAAATGAGTAAATGGTATTTGCTGGCTTCAGTATTCCAGCTGATTATTGGTGTATTGGCCATTGTTGCCTATATTCTAATCGCCTTAACAGGTGAGTCGCTTGGAAATTGGACAGTCACCCTGCTTCTGGCAATCGGCTATGTGGTTTTGGGTCTTGTCGGCATTTTAGATTGCAGAAATGTCAGTAAAAAGCAGTAGTTAAAAAAATGGTTTCAAAACCATTTTTTCTTTTTAAAATACCAGAGTAAAGCGATACAGACAACGATGCTCAGTATAATGACGTACAGATAGCCGAATCTCCAGTATAGCTCCGGCATATACTTGAAGTTCATACCGTACCAGCCGACAATTAAAGTCAGAGGCAAAAAGACTGATGTAATAACTGTAAAGACTCTCATAATCTGGTTCTGCTCAATGTCAATCTGCGCCTGGTAGGCTTCACGCATCTGGGTAACATAGTCGCGTAAGTTCAAGACATAGCTGTGGTAGCGATGAACGCGACCGCTGATTATGGACATATATCTTTCCCCTTCAGCTGACAATATTTTATTGTCGTTGGCACACAGATTGTCTAAAATCAAATCCAGCTGTTCATAATAACGCTTTAAGGAAAGCAGCTGTTTGCGGTAATAGATAATCTTGCTCAGATAATCCTGTTTTGAATTCTTTAGTGCCGAATCTTCGATGTCAGTGATTCTGGTTTCAAAGTTTTCCAGAAATCTGATATCGTCATGAAACAGATTGACGAAAAACTGATATAGAGCCTTTTCGTTAGACAGACCTTCCGGTAAGAGAACAGCGATGCTTTTTAAACACTCTTCGTTTTCACAGAAGATAAAAAGATCCTCCTGGTCCATATAAACCAGAACCTTTTGCGGTCTGGTTGCAATAACATTGATATTGTGCCATTCAAAAGCGAAAATATTGGATTTTTCAAAACTTTCAAACGCGAAGGTCTGTTTGGTGTTGATATAATCTATAACATTAGGTTCCAGAAAACCGGTAATTTTTTCAATGGTGGAAAAAAGTAAAACTAACTGCATATTGTCACCTCAAAAATCTGATAAATCAATTATATAACACTTAAATGAAAAAGAGAATTTTTAAGTCACTGAAATAAAAAAGCTGTAAGTCAGTCTGATTTACAACTTTTTTAACAATTAATCACTTTTTAAGGGCATCACGAATTTCGGTCAGTAATTTTACTTCTTCCGACGGTTCTGCTTCGGCAGCCTCTTCCTCTGCTTCTTTTGCTGCTTTACGTTTAAACTTGTTGATAAGCTTGATAACAGTAAAAATAACAAAGGCGATAATCAGAAAATCCATAACTGTTGCGACCAGTGCACCGAAGTTCATTGCGACTTCAGTAGCCGGATCAATAACACCATCAGCTCCGACTACGGCTTCTTTAAGTACAATTTTCCAGCTGTTAAATTCAATTCCTCCGGTCAGGATTGAGATAACCGGCATAATAACATCGTTGACAAGTGAGGAAGTGATTTTACCAAAGGCACCGCCAATGATAACCCCGATTGCCATATCCAGCACATTGCCTTGAGATATAAATTCCTTAAATTCTTCAACTAATCTTTTTTTAGCCATTTTTTTCTCCTTTTTTGTAACCTTTATTATTATACTTTATATTTTAAAAAAATAAAGAAGGATAAATAATTATTTAAAATCATACGATGAATGATATAATTATACATATAATTCTATGTGTCACACAGGGGATAGATAAGAGAGGGAAAAATGGAAAACAGAAGTCTAAAAGCAGTCATATTGATGTTTATTTTATTTACGTCATTTATCTTCCAGGTTTTTCAGCCGGTATCGGTATTGGGGGAAGGTTTGTCTACTGCCAGCAGTTCGTTGATCCGATTGAATCTGGACAATAATTCAACGGAGATTTACTTGAATGGAATCAGTGGGGATGATTCAAATGATGGCAGTACCCGAGAAACAGCTGTTAAGACTTTTGAAAAGGCCAGACAGCTGGCAGCTGGTTATCCGAATGTAAATACAATCTATGTTACAGGAACAGTTACTGTTTCAGGAGATATTTCTCTGGAGGGAACAAATGCCGTTTTGAAGCGCTATTCTTCATTTAATGGCTATTTGTTAAAAGTTGCTGCCGGCAGTACGGCAACGCTTATCAATATTACTGTTGATGGCAACTCTGCGCAGACAACCAGTGCCTCTGGCTCTCTGATAATCTGTTCCGGCACTCTCAACATTACTGAAGGTACAGTGCTTCAGAATAACAGACTTGCCTCCGCCAACAGAAGAACCACCAATAAAGGTGGAGCGGTTTTCTGTCAGGGCAGCAGCTGTACTGTAAATATGACAGGTGGTCTGGTTCAGAATAATTCAGCGATGTGGGGTGGCGGCATTTATCTGACTGAAGGAGCGGTATTTAATATGTCTGGAGGCACGATTTCCAATAATCAGGCTATCAGCGGACCAGACAGATGGTCTGACTGGTCAGTTTCAGGTGCCGGAGGCGGTATCTGTATATTTGAAGGTGGAACCTGCAATCTCAGTGACAGTGCTCTTATTCAAAACAACAGTTCCGAAGAAGTGGGTGGTGGTGTCAGTGTTGGTACCATATCGGCCAGCCTTTATCATAGTAATCGGATGTTTATGAATGGCGGTACCATTGATGGCAACACAGCCGGGGCTACCGGTGGCGGTATTTTTATTCAGGCGACATATAACCAGCTGGTTCATAATCTGGAATCAACAGCGACCATTACTGCCGGACATATAACCAATAACAGAATGACCAATACAGGCATTACCTATTCTACTTTTGGCGGTGGCGGCATTTATGTCAACGGCTATGATGCTGAGGGCTTTGGAAATGGTAAACTGATTCTTATGAATGCTATTGTTACTGACAACACTGCCAGATATCAGGGCGGAGGCTATGCTGCCTGTCCAATTAGCGATACCAGAATCTACTTAAGTGACAGCGGAGCAATTTATGGTAATAAAGGTAGTTATGCTGAAGATATTTTCATCTATAGCGGAAGACAGGGCATGGGTGCTCACGGTGGTAATCCAGAATATCTGATCAGTGATTCGATGCTTGGATGTACGCCGTACATCTGGAAAGACAGATATGGTAATGAAATACCACTGAATGAACTGAAAGGTCAGCTGCTGGGAGAAGGTGTCGCTTTATGTCTGCATACCGACCAGGTTGCCAGTGAAATAACCCTGAGATTAGCCAGAGTATTTATAACCGGAAACTATTCAGCTACCCGTGGTGGTGGAATAGGAACTAACGGAGATGTGATTTTTGGCTTTTATGAGGAAGTCTTTGACCTGACTGTTATAAAACTATGGGATGATGATAACGATGCCAGCGGTATTCGTCCTGAAACAATAGAAGTAGAACTATGGCGTAAAACTAAGGGAATTGAAGAGGAGCCGGTATATGTCGGCTATGAAACGGTTATCCCAGATGCTGATGGCAACTGGTCAGTTACCTTTACCGGTTTACATAAGATGGATGGCTTAGGAAACGAGTTTGAATATATTGTCAGGGAAAGAGCAGTAGCAGGATATGTAACATCTGTAGTTCAGAAAACTGTCGAAAGTGTGGAAATAACAAATACCATTGCGACGAAAACTATTTCCATTGAAGGTAAAAAAATCTGGATAGATGAAGAAAATCGTTACAGCCAGAGACCGGAGAGCATCACCATCCGCCTTTTGGAAAATGAAAATGAAATTGACTCAATAACAGTTACAGAAGCTGATGGCTGGGTCTGGAAATTTGAGAACTTACCAAAATACAAAAACGGTGAACTGATTGTCTACACCATCATCGAGGATGAGATTGCCGGTTATATCAGCGAAGTTCAAGGTTATGACATAACAAATACCTATCAGCCGCCAACTGTACCGGAAACGGGAGATAATTTCAATCCTGTCCTCTGGATTACAGTGATGATAGTATCCCTGGCTTCAATAGTTGCTTTAGTATGGTATCAGTATAAAAATCAAAGAAAAAATTCTCGAAAACAGTAAGACTATAAAAACATTTTAAAGATAATGGTCCATATATTTACTCACCAGTAAAATATGGACTGTTTCTTTATGTCTATTGCTTTCCAGATGTTGTAAAATATGAGTATAAAGAAGGTGAGAAGATGATTGATATTAATTATTTGGACAAGGCTTTAGCTGTCACTACCAGTGCTTTTAAAAACTATCTGTTAAAAAAAGCAGCTGAAAAAAAAGAACTGTTCAACTGCAGGTTCATGTCTCTGGAAGAGTTTATGAACAACTATTTTTTTGACTATGATTTTAAAGCCATCAAATATCTGACCACTAAGCACAATATGAAAATAGATGTGGCTGAAGCATACTTAAAGAATCTGCGTTTTATCAGGAAAGAAAATTATGACAGCGAAAAACTGAACACTCTGGTTAAATATAAAAAGGAATTACTGGATAATAATCTTCTGATGCTAAATCCTTATTTTTCTAGCTATATAAAAAACTGGGATAAGATAATTGTTTTGGGTTATGGAAAATTAGACCGGTTTTATGAAAGTGTTTTCGCTGATCTGCAGGCTGAGATTATTGATTTTAAACTGACTGATAAAACATACAAATATGTCAGTTTTGATACCATGGAAAATGAAGTTCAGTATCTATACAGCAGCATTTCCCGGCTGTTAGAAACGGGAGCTGATATTAATAATATCTATGTTATGAATGCTGATGACAGCTATGAAAGTTATTTTAATCGCTACAATGATTATTTTCATTTTAAGATTGAAGAAAAAAATGAAAGCAGTTTTTCTTCTTTGGCAATCGTCAAACAGTTCATTATGGTTTTAAAAGAGAATAATCCGGAAAGACTTGAAGAGTTTATAACTGAAAACAGCAGTTCCAGACATATTGAAAGAATTGTTTCGATTGTCAATAAATATATTCAGACCGATGAGTATCAGGATTTAATTATCGATGAGTTGAACAAGACAAAAATAAAAAATGAAACCTATACCAGCATTGTCAGAAGAGTTAATCTCTTTGAACCTTTTCAAAATCAGGATTATGTATTCTTGGTTGGCTTTAATGACAATTGCCCGGCTCTATCGGTGGATACTGACTATATTACCGATGATATCAAGGATTTAGTCGGTTTAAGTAAAACTGAAGAAAAGAATAATATCAAAAAAGAAAACCTTTTGCGTTATCTGTCAAATATTGACAATCTGTATCTTTCATATTGTAAAAACAGCCTGATGGACAGTTTTAACCCCAGTGTTATATTAGATAGAATGATAACTGAAAACGAAGAAAACATTTCATCCAGTTATCGTTATTCGGATAAACTCAACAGATATAGATTCTCCAAAAAACTGGATCAGTTTTCTAAATATCAGATAAAAGACGGGAATTTAGAAAAGTTATATGCAACATATGGGGAGAACAACTATCGTCATTATGACCACGGTTACAAAACAATTGAAAGACAACTGGATACTTCAGTTGAACTATCTTATTCTCAAGTCAACAGCTATTACCGCTGTCCTTTCAAATACTTTGTTGAGAAAAAGTTGAGAATTGAGGATGAGACAAGCCAGTTCAATATGCAGCTGGGTAACATCTTTCATAACGTGTTAAAAGACATTTTTGAAAACAATATTACTGACGAAATTATAATCAGTGATAAAATCGACACTGCCATAAACAGTGTTTTGGCTGCCCAAAAATACACTGAAAGCGAAAAACATTTCACTGTCAGACTTAAAGAGGAGCTGCTTAAGGATATTGAAATCATCAGATTCCAGCATCAGAAGATTGGCTTTGGTCAGTATGACTATGAAAGAAAGGTCGAAGTGAATGCTGCAGAGAATATAAAATTCAAGGGATTCATTGATAAACTGGTTCATCAGAAAGATGGTGCTGACAGGCTAATTACGGTAATTGACTATAAAACCGGTTCGGAAGAATTCAAAGAAGAACTGGTTGAAGATGGCCTATCTCTACAGCTTCCAAGTTATCTATATCTGGCTAATAGGCTATTTAAAGATGAAAATAAAAAGTTTGCCGGTTTTTATATTCAGCAGCTGATTAATACTGATAATAAATATGAGGTAGGAAAACCTGTTGAAGTCAAGAAATTTAACTCCATGAAACTTAAAGGAAAAAGCAACAGCGATGAGGATTTCTCTATCCTGAATAAATTTGATAAGTCTTTTCCAAACAGTGAATTTATTAATATGACAATAACAGAAAAAGGCAAAATCGGTTACAGCAAAGGCATAGACAGCAAGGGAATTGAAAACCTGATTCAGATTGCTGAAGAAAAAATTGTGCAGGCAGGAAATTCAATTTTAAGCAACGATTTTCCGATTATTCCCTATGAATATACTGAAGCCTGTAAATTCTGCACCTACAATGATATCTGTTATCGTAAAAGTCGAGATTTTAAGAAGATAAAAGAAATGGAGGACGAAGATGAGTGAAGTCAGATGGACAAGTGAACAGTTAGAGGCAATTGATTGTCAAATTGGCAATACAATTGTTTCTGCCGGAGCCGGAAGCGGCAAAACAGCAGTTTTAACTGAGCGTGTTTTTAAGCACTTAAGTGAAGGCATCAATATCGACCGTCTTCTGGTTTTAACTTTTACCAAGGCCGCAGCTACCTCAATGAAGGAAAAAATCAAGGAAAAGATTAAAGAGAATGTCGAAGATAGGCTGGTAGAAAGTTTCAGAAAAGAGCAGCTGGATAAAATTGATGGCAGCTATATCATGACCTTTGATGCTTTTGCTCTGTCTCTGGTTAAAAAATATCATTATCTGCTTAATGTCAGCGATAACATCAGCATTATTGATGAAAATGTGCTGAAGATAAAACAGGAAGAAATATTAGCGGAAATATTTAACCGGAAGTATGCTTCAAAGGACAAAGAGTTTCTGGAAACGATAAATGATTTGTGCATAAAAAGCGACAATACCCTAAAAGAGGCGATAATCACCATCAATAATAAAATGGATCTGATTATCGATAGAAAAAGTTATATTGATAATTATCTTGATGAATTTTTCAGCGACAGTTTTATTGACCGGCAGGTAGCAGAGTATCGTAGTACAGCTTCAGATTTGCATAAAGACATGGGCCGATGGCTAAAAGAACTGGAAAAGAGACTTTCTGGCCACAAGTCAGCTTTTATTAATAAAGAGATACCAAAGCTGAAAGAGTTTGTTAAAGATAAAAAAGTAAAAGAACTGGAAGAAGTCAGTAAAGACTATAAGGTCGGTGCCATGAGAATCAACTCAGAAATAGATGAAGAGACAAAAAAAGAGGCCTCTTTCTTTAAAGAGCGAATTACCGAGGCAGTCAAGGAAATGAAAGAAATATTCTTGTTTCCTGAATGTCAGGAGAAGATAAACATTAAAAGTACCAGAAAATATGTAGCAGTTGTTTTAGATATCATCAAAGAGCTTGATGAAAAAACTGCTGAATTTAAAGCTGAAAAAGATTTATATTCTTATATGGATATTGCCAAGATGTCAATTAAGGTGGTCAAAGACAATGGAAACATCAGAAATGAAATAAGGGATTACTTTAAAGAAATACTGGTGGATGAATATCAGGATAACAGTGATCTGCAGGAAGAGTTTATTAATCTTATTTCCAACGACAATGTCTTTGTAGTCGGTGATATCAAACAGTCTATCTATGGCTTCAGAAATGCCAATCCGCTAAACTTCCAGAATAAATATGAGGAATGTAAGAATCCCGGTTTGGGAAAAACTGTTGATCTGAATAAAAACTTTCGAAGCAGAACAGAAGTGATTGAGACAGTCAACAATATCTTTTCCCGTTTAATGGATCGATATATCGGTGGCGTCAATTACGATAACTCTCAGGCAATGAAGTTTGGTCAGAAAAAATACAATGAGCACCATAAAGGGAATAATTATTATCAGAGTGAGATTTTAAGTTATGATACGCATAAAGAAAAGGAAGAGACAGATGCAGCTGGTAAGGTTTCAGTAAAAAAAGTTGAAGTCTATCCATTTGCCAATAAAGAGTATTCAAAGGAAGAAGTTGAGGCTATGATTGTCGCTGCTGATATTAAAAAGAAAATCACAGAAAAATATCAGGTTTTCGCTGAGGGAAAACTCAGGGATGTCAGGTATGGCGACTTCTGTATCATGGCTCAGACTAAAAAGCATTTTGATTTATTCAATGAAATTCTTTCAGCTGAAGCTATTCCGACCAAAGTAGAACGTGAAGTTCAGATTGGCGAAACAGATATCATCAATGTTATTAAAAGAATCTTTATGATGATTGATAACATTGTTAACAAAAACGATCTGGCAGTAAAGAAACACTGTTATGCTTCGATAGAGCGAAGTTTTCTGGTTCAAAACACAGATGAAGCAATTTATGAAACACTGAAGCAAGGCAGAATTGAAGATAGTGAAAGTTACAGGAAGTGTGAAAGAATTTCCAATGGAATCGCTGACAAGACAATTCTGGAAGTGTTTAATGAAATCATTAAAGAGTTTGATGTTTATGAAAAACTGCATCTGCTTGGGGAAATGGAACTGAATGTGGCAATTTTAGAATTTGTCAGCGATCTGGCAAACCAGTTAGGACAGATTGGCTATGATTACAGTGATTTTAGCCGTCATCTGGAAAAGATATTGAGCGATGAAAACAAAAAACTGGAATTTAAAATGAACCAGTCTGAGGATAACACGGTTAAAATTATGACCATTCATAACTCCAAAGGCTTAGAATTCCGCATCTGTTATTATCCGTTATTATTTGGAAAGTTTAATATCTCTGATACCAAAGGCGATTATCTGTTTTCTAAAGAAAGAGGAATAATCTTGCCTTGTAAACTATATGAAAATAAAGAATGTATCGGATTAGCAGATACGGTATTAAAGCAGCTGTTTAAAAAAGATAAGGACCGTGAAAGAATTTCTGAAAAGATCAGATTATTATACGTGGCCTTAACCAGAGCTCAGGAAAAGATAGTTATTGTCTGCCCGCTGGAAAAGAAACTGACATCATTAAATAATGGTGTGGTAGAAAACAAAACCAGAGAGAAGTACAACAGCTTTTTAAGTATGCTAAATTCCATCTTTGATTTTGTGGAGAAGTATGTCAGAAGAATAGATTTAAAAGAAGACATTAAACTGAACAAGAACTATCTGGATAAAAGGGCAAACGTTTTTGAAAGCCTAGAAAAGGACAGGGAAATGATTGAAGTAAGAGTTCCTGCTCAGATAGTTCCTCAACCAATTGAAAAAGGTAAGTTCTCAAAAGAAATCTCGCTCATTGACCAGGCCACAAAAGATGTGATGGAATATGGCACAAAGCTGCACTATCTGATGGAAGTAATGGATTTTAAAAAGCCTGATTATTCGCTTGCTGATGCAGAGTCAGAACCAAAAGTTAGAAACTTTATTGAAAGTGAACTTTTGAAAGATGTCACTGATGCTGTTATCAGAAAAGAATTTGAATTTATATATCAGCAGGATAATCAGCAGAAACATGGTTTTATTGACCTGCTCTTGGAGTATGATGACAGGCTTGTTATCATTGACTACAAACTTAAAAACATTTCCGATGAAAACTACGACCAGCAGCTTTTGGGCTATAAGAAATATCTTGAGTCAGTATCGGACAAAAAGGTTGAATGCTATCTCTACAGTCTGATTGATTCGGAATATCGTCAGGTGAAATAGTCAGTTTATAGAGAAGTCCAAATAAATGCCCATCATAATTTTTCCCATCCTGTATAATAGAGATGTAAAAGATAATGATGGGTTTTAAAATAAAGTAAATTTGCATCCAGATACAATGAAAATATTTATAAGGAATAATAAAAAAGAACCGGAGGTGTAAAAATGAAGGAAATAAAGTGTCCTAATTGTGGTGAAATGTTTCAAATAGATGAATCAAACTATCAGTCAATTGTTAATCAGATCAGAGATCAGCAGTTTACTGATGATTTAAAACTAAGGGAAGCCCAGTTAGTTAAAGAGAAAGAAAATGCTGTAACTTTAGTAAGGCAGCAGCTGCAGAATGAAATTGAAAAGTTAAATCTGCAGCTGGCCCAGAAAGACAGTGAAAGCGAAGCCAGTATCCAGCTGGCCACCAATAGAACAGAAACGGATTATTTGAGAAGACTGGCAGAAAAAGAAAGTGAAATCGAAAAACTGCAGAACAGAATTAAATTAGACCAGCAGTCTTTTAACAGTCAGCTTCAGATTAAGCTGAATGAAAAAGACAGTCAGATAACAGATTTGTCAAATAAATTAGATAAAAAGGAAAGCGAAAACAGGCTGGTGATTGAAAAACTGGTCAATTCCAAAGATAAGGAAATTGCCGAACTGACCAGCAGGTTAGAAAGCAGTGAAAATCAGCATAAGATTAAAGAGAATTCATTAAAGGAAAAATATGAAACTCAGCTGAAAACAAAGGATGACTTAATCGATTACTATAAGGATCTGAAAATCAGACTGTCAACCAAACTGATAGGAGAAACTTTAGAGCAGCACTGTGAAAATGAGTTCAACCAAATCAGAGCGACAGCGTTTAAAAATGCCTATTTTGAAAAGGATACCGATATCAAAGCAGGAACCAAAGGCGATTATATTTTCCGAGATTATGACGATGACAATAATGAAATTGTTTCAATCATGTTTGAAATGAAAAACGAGGAAGATAAAACGGCGACCAAACAGAAAAATGAAGATTTTCTTGCCAAGCTGGACAAGGACAGAAAAGCGAAAAACTGTGAATATGCGGTACTGGTATCACTTTTAGAAAAAGATAATGAATTATATAACGCCGGCATTGTGGATGTTTCATATAAATATGAAAAAATGTATGTCATAAGACCGCAATTCTTTATTCCGATGATTACTCTTTTGAGGAATGCAGCTTTAAATTCGATGGAATATAAAAGAGAGTTAGCGATAATGAAAAATCAGAACATCGATATTTCTAATTTCGAAAAGGAAATGAATGATTTTAAAGATAAATTCTCTAGAAACTATCAATTAGCTGCCAGCAGGTTTAAAACCGCTATAGATGAAATCGATAAGACAATTATTCATCTTCAAAAGACCAAAGATGCACTGCTGTCTTCGGAAAACAATCTGCGATTAGCCAATAACAAGGCTCAGGATCTGACTATCAAAAGGCTAACCAGAAACAATCCGACGATGCAGAAAATGTTTGAAGAGCAGAGTGAGAATTGATTATCCGGGCAGAAAACCAAGGCTTTCTGTCCTTTGTTTATCGAAGTAGAGTATTGGTATAATTGCTGTTTTTCAGATAATAATCTAAACCATGAATTTTACAGCAGCAAATTATATCAAATCAACTTTAGCTATTGAAACGGGATTAAACTTATAGTAGAATATAGTTGTTCAGAGTTAATAAAAATGCATTTGTTTATGTTCTTCTGCAAGGTTCATACTACAAAGCAATTTTTGTTGTATTTATGAATTAGTGGAGGATAGTAAATTATGAGTAATCAAAATTATCACAGAAGAAGAAAACTACGGACTGGTATTTTTTCTTCTTTTCTTGCATTACTGTTAATAATTACCAGTTTTGTGCCGCTTTCAGCAGCATATGGTGATACATTAGCGCAAACGGCATACAACGACTGGCAGATTGCAGGTGGCGGGTATACAGGAAATGCTCCGGAAAATAAAACCACAGTTTCCGGCGATGGAATGATTCGCGTTCAGAAAAACGTGGTTCCAACTGATACTGAAAACGATTTTCAGGTATATCTGTCTCTTGATTTTCTGAAAAAGAAGGTTGTTACCTACGAGTCAATAACAAGCATGTTAGAGCTCAATGGCTATTATTGTGGCGGTACGGGTAACGGTTTTCCGCATTCTAATGATGACGTGCGTCTGGGTAACGGTACCTTAAACAATTATGTTCAGGGATCAGAGAAACCGATAGTATTTAGTGACACAGCTCCAACTTTTACGCTGCAGATCTGGCATAATGAAACCCTTATTGCTGAACCAAAATTGCAGCTGGTCGTGCCTAACTCAGTTCTTTATCTGAAAGTGGGAGATAAGTATATAGCGCTAGAAAACATTCAGCTGCAGGGAGGACAGGTATATATTGGCGGAGTTACTCCGACCATACTTCCTGATGGTTCCTATCTGGTGCCAGTCTATCTTACCGATATGGCCTATAACGCTCTATTTAATACAATAATAAATGAGAATACTGAAGAAGAGTATGTCGATATCTTTGCTGGCGGCAATAATGCCTACATCACAGATCCAATGGGCGGATACATTGTCTTTGATGGTGTGGTAGTTGCTGATATTTCTGGAATTGCTCCAGAAGCAACTACAGTAGCAGGGACAACTGTAACCTGGACAATCAGTCCAAAGCCAGAAACAGAGATTGTGATGAGTGATCCAGTCACAACGGAAGAGACAACAACAGTTATTGGCGAGGATGGAAGTGAACATACAACAATAATCACGACCACTACACAATGGGCTCTAAATGCGGTTGAAATTGTCTACAATGTGCATTTAGCTGTGGAAAAAGCAGGCTTTACAAGCGGTACGGTTTATGATGTTAATGGACCGACAGTCTTAAATTATCTCTATGATACCGATGGTGATGGCGTTCTTGATCAATGCAGTGTAACATTCCCTGTTCCGACAGTCTTAGGCACACTTTATGATTTCTCTTTCACCAAGATAGATGAGGTTACAGGAGATCCTGTAGATAATGCTTCATTTACTTTGAAAGACAGCAACAATAAAGAATGGTCTGCTACCATAAGTGGTACAAATGGAGTCTGGGAATTTAAAAACCTGCCATGGGGCACATATACTTTAACAGAAACTAATCCTCCAGCAGGCTATGCTCTTGCAGATAATCCGACATGGACTCTTAATATCGGATACACCGAAGATTTAAAAGATGGCAACGTTTCCAATCATCTTCATTATCTGAATGCAAATGATATTTTCACTGGAAATAATGATCCGGCTTCTGGCATATGGTATATCACTAATGCACCAATCTTCAGGGTTACTTATTTAGTAGGAGAAGATATGACCTATGGTGCGCCTTTGGACAGTAATACCCCAGAAGATCTGAATGATTATAGATACATGGATTTAGTTACAGTTCATGCTGCTCTAACAACAGGCCAGACTTATGGTGAACTTAATGGTGTTCAGATACCTGGTGTATGGACTTTTGATGGCTGGGATAAAACTGATTTCAACATCACAGAAGATACAACCATTAATGGTGGCTGGAAGTTTACGCCTACAACCTATACACTGCATTATGAAGTGGCAGGTGATGCGAACTACAGCATCCCGGCAGGCGGAACAGCACCTGATGCTGTAACAGGCATCGATTATGATACAACATTAGATCTGGCAGCTGACCTGACAACCTCATGGAACACCTCAACAGGTATGGATGATGGCGGAGTTCCGGGTAAGTGGGATTTCACCGGCTGGTCATCAGATACAACCTATACCGATGATCTGCTGACTAAAAACATCAGACAGGATGAGACAGTCTACGGCAAGTGGGAGTTCACCGCCTACACCTACACTCTGACCTATGATGTGGCAGGTGATGCGAACTATGGCATCCCGGCAGACGGAACAGCACCTGATGCTGTAACAGGCATCGATTATGATACAACATTAGATCTGGCAGCTGACCTGACAACCTCATGGAACACCTCAACAGGTGTGAATGATGGCGGCATTCCTGGAACATGGAATTTCACCGGCTGGTCAACGGATACAACCTATGCTGATGATCTGCTGACTAAAAACATCAGACAGGATGAGACAGTCTACGGCAAGTGGGAGTTCACTGCCTACACCTACACTCTGACCTATGATGTGGCAGGTGATGCGAACTATGGCATCCCGGCAGGTGGAGAAGCTCCAGCAGCAGAAACAGATATTCCATATAATTTATTAGTGACCTTAGCTACAGATCCAGAAACTGGCTGGACAACCTCTGATGGAACAGCAACTGGAATTCCTGGAACATGGAATTTCACCGGCTGGTCAACAGACACAACCTATTCAGATAATCTTCTAAGCAAATTAATCCAGCAGGATGAAACAGTATACGGCAAGTGGGAGTTCACCGCTACAACCTATACACTGAATTATGAAGTGGCACCTGATGCAAATCTGGGAACAAGTCCTTCAGATGCACTGGTTCCTGCAGATGTAACAGGCATTGCATATAACTATGATCAACCTGTGGCAGCTGATCTGACAACCTCATGGAACACCTCAACAGGTGTGGATGATGGCGGCATTCCAGGTGAGTGGGTTTTCACCGGCTGGTCATCAGACACAACCTATGCCGATGATCTGACAGACAAAAACATCAGACAGGATGAGACAGTCTACGGCAAGTGGGAGTTCACTGCCTACACCTACACTCTGACTTATGATGTGGCACCTGATGCAAATCTGGGAACAAGCCCTTCAGATGCACTGGTTCCTGCAGATGTGATAGACATCAATTATGATACAACATTAGTTCTGGAAGCTGATCTTGTGACTACATGGAACACCTCAACAGGTGTGGATGATGGCGGAGTTCCGGGTGAGTGGGTTTTCACCGGCTGGTCATCAGACACAACCTATGCCGATGATCTGACAGACAAAAACATCAGACAGGATGAGACAGTCTACGGTATGTGGGAGTTCAGACCGATTGTAACTTCTGTTACAGTAATTAAGGTCTGGGATGATGGAAACTCTGCTGATAGACCTGAAGCTGTTACAGTTCAGCTCCTGCGTGATGGAAACGCCTATGGAGTCGCTGTTACTTTGAGTGATGCTAACAATTGGAGTTATATCTGGGATAATCTTGATGGAAGACATACCTGGACAATTGATGAAGTTGATGTTCCATCTGGTTATATAAAAACAGTTGTTCAAGAAAGAAATGTCTGGACAATTACCAACACAATACCAGATGTTCCAGAAACTGGAGACAACATCAATATTACTCTGCTGATTGTATTGATGATTATAAGTGGCATTGGCACCGCTGGAGTTACAGTTTACGGTAAAAAGAAAAGATTAATATAAAAAACAGTATTAAATGCTGTAGTTTAAAACGGGTATATAACCTAATGAAAATGAAAGAGGCGATTAGAAAACCGCCTCTTTTCTTATGGCTTATGATTACTAATTTCAGACTTGGAAATTATATTGACTTTATGTCAGCCTGTCAGATAGTCGAGAGTTATATTTGGAAGTTTAAATCAGTTATGAAATTATAAAAAAATAAAAAATTATAAATCAGGACAGAATTTTCAGTGTAGGGATTGAATATTTACGCTTTTTAATGTAAAATACTAAAGACTGGGGTTAAATGATTGGAGGGTATTATGCAGTTTAAGGATTTTGCAGATTTTTTCAAAGCTTTAGCAGATGACAGCAGAATTAAGATTATTGCTTTGCTGCTGAATGAAAAAGAAATGAACCAGAAGGATTTACTGGAGAATTTCAATATCTCGCAGCCAACATTTTCATATCATATGAAAGAGTTGACTAATGCAAAATTAGTTAAAATCAGAAAAGTGGGAACTGCACATTTTTATTCAGTGAACAAAAACATTTTTAATGAATTAAATGATGCATTTTTGAAACTAGTAAGCGAACAGTAATTAAGTAAGGCACTAATTGGTTAGTGTCTTTATTTATTAATGAGATAGTATTTGTTATAATTGGAATATGAAAAATAAACTGATTCAGCAGCTAAAAGACTACCAGCCATTTAATCAGCAGGAAAAAGCCGATAGAGATATAATCATTTCCTATCTGGAGAACTATGATGATATATTCTGTCGAACAAATTTAACTGCTCACATGACCGCTTCAGGATGGGTATTAAACAGTAACAGGGATAAACTGCTGATGGCTTATCATAACCTGTATGATTCCTGGGCCTGGCTGGGCGGGCATGCTGATGGTCAGCAGGACCTTCTGAAAGTCGCTATCAAAGAAGTAAAAGAAGAAAGCGGTTTAAAGACTGTTAAAGCTCTGCTTGAGGATATTTACTCTTTAGAAATTCTGTCAGTTGATGGACATTTTAAAAATGGCGAATATGTTCCTACTCACGTTCATCTCAACATTACATATTTGCTGCAGGCTGATGAAAAAGAGATGGTTAACAGTAAGAAAGATGAAAATAGTGCTGTTGGCTGGTTCGGTCTGGAAGAAGCAGTAAAAGCATCAAACGAAAAGTGGTTTAAAGACAATATTTATGGTAAACTAAATAATAAATTAAAATATATAAAAATAGAATAGGAGAAAGAATATGAATCAACAAATTTTGACAATTGTGGCAGTAGTGCCAGGACTGGTGTATGCGGTCTATCTTTACATCAGAGACAGACATGAAAAAGAGCCTCTATGGTTACTGGCCTTATTATTGTTTGGGGGATTGCTGGCTACTGTAGCATCATTCTTTTTAGAACAATTTGCCGATGGCTTTCTGAGTGCGTTTTTCACTTACAAAGATACGGTTTATTATCTGATTCAGGCTTTTATCGGTGTTGCGCTAATTGAAGAGGGAACCAAATATCTTTTTCTCAATCTCTTTTCCTGGAGAAGCAAACATTTCAACTGTCTCTATGATGGTCTGATTTATTCAGTTTTTGTATCTTTAGGTTTTGCGATTTCTGAAAACATCCTCTATGCTTACTCTTATGGCTTAAATACGGCAATTGTCAGAGCCTTTACCGCTGTTCCGGCTCATGTCTGCTTTGGGGTTGTAATGGGTGCTTACTATGCAAAGGCTAAAGTGGTAGCTAACCAGGGCAAAGTGGTTTCAGCTAAAGCCTATAGAACGACAGGATTGCTTCTGGCAGTCATACTGCATGGTTTCTATGACTACTTCCTGTTTGATGTAACTAAAGACTACTTCTATATCTGGGTGGGATTAGTAGTGGCAATTTATATTATAATTTTCGCAACTGTCAGAGCGACATCGAAAAAAGACAGATACATTACCGACCAGCAGTAAGAAGTTCTGTCAGAAACAAGAAATAGAAAGTCATTAGAGTTATTCTAATGATTTTTTATTATATGAAGGGTGATGTCAGCTGATTATCTTATTCAGATAGTTTTTTTGCTTTATTGTGAAAGAGTTAAAATTTTTTATAAAAACAAAAGTATATCAAATGTTTATTAAATCTAATATACTTAAAATGATTGTGCTATAATGAGTAAGTTCATTTATGCAATGAATACTGGAGAACTGTTAATGAAAGATCAAAAAAAGAGCAGGTTATTTTATCACATCTATAAAAACAGGTTTTTATATCTTACCGGTTTAATTGCTCTTTTCATAGTGGATTATCTGGATTTATATATTCCCTTATATGTTGGTGAAATTACTGATGGTCTGACTTCACATACTATCAGTATGACTGCAATTGATAAAAAGATTCTGCTTATGATTATGCTATCTTTAGTGATTATGGTTTTCCGCTTTTTCTGGCACTACTTTATTTTTGGCACCGGTCAGAAAATACTTAATAATCTGAGAAAAGATATTTTTGAAAAACTGGAAACGCTGTCCCAGTCTTACTTCAATAAAAATAAAACCGGGGATATCATGACCAGGTTCACCAACGATTTAGATGCCATTGAAGGGGCTATCGGCTGGGTGGTTATCATGTCCTTTGACGCTGTGGTTTTGACTCTTATGTGCATCTACAAGATGATTACCCATGTCAACTTATCTCTTACGCTGTTTACCCTTATTCCGATGGGCTTAGTAGGTGTCTACAGTATTGTTTTAGCCAGAAAGTTTGATGAAAAATTTCTGGTAAAACAGAAAGCCTTTGGCCAGCTAAATGATGCGGTTCAGGAGTCAGTAACAGCGGTAAGAGTGATCAAGGCCTTTGTCCAGGAAGAAAACCAGCTGGAACATTTCAAAAAAGTCAATGATCATAATCGTAAGGCTAATGCTGACATTTCAATCCTGCGGGCAGTCTACTGGCCGATTATGGAAACCTTTATCGGCCTTTCATATGTGGTGGCGATTGTTCTGGGAGGCTATTACTGCTTAATCGGAGTAATTACCTTAGGCCGGTTTGTAACCTTTTCTTCCTATATTTCCACGCTATTCTGGCCAATGATTATTGTTGGCGATGTTGTTACAACGTTATCAGAAGCCAATGCTTCACGAAAAAGAATTGATGAAATATTTGAAACCGAAATAGAAATCAGAAACAGCGAGAATCCAGTCGATGTCAGAGAACTTAAGGGTGAAATCATCTTTGATAATGTTGATTTCCGATATGAGGATGACTTACCTTTAGCTTTAGAAGATATAAATGTCACCGTAAGTCAGGGAGAAATGCTGGCGATTCTAGGCAGAACCGGTTGCGGAAAAACAACAATGGTCAATCTGATAACCAGAGTATATGATGTTACTGCCGGCAGTATCTATATTGATGGCAACAACATCAAGGATATTCCATTAGATGTTCTGCGTTCAAACATCGGCTATGTGCCGCAGGATAACTTTCTGTTTTCCGAAACGATTAAAGAAAATATTGCCTTTGGCAGAATTGATGCTACTGAACAGGAAATCTATGAAGCCGGCAGGATGGCGGATATTCATGACAACATCATGAATTTCCCTAACGGCTATGAAACGCTGATCGGAGAAAGAGGCTCGACTTTATCTGGTGGTCAGAAACAGCGAACCGCTATTGCCAGAGCCATCATCAAAGATAGTCCGATACTGATAATGGATGATTCTTTAAGTGCGGTTGATACCGATACGGAAGATAACATCATCAATAATCTTAAAAGGATCCGAAAAGGTAAAACTACCATTATGATTGCTCATCGTGTTTCAACGGTTCAATCGGCTGATCATATTCTGGTTTTAGAAGAAGGCAAAGTAGCTGAATATGGAACCTACCAGCAGCTTATCGATAAAAAGGGTCTTTTTGCTCAGATGGTTGAAAAACAGCAGCTGGAAAAACAGTTAAGCACTATAGAACAGGGAGGTAACTAAATGGCTAAGATAGAAAAAGAAAAAGTCATTATCTCTTATTCAGGGAGTGTATTTAAAAGACTGTTTGGCTATATAAAGCCTTATCTGGGTAAGTTTATGCTGTCAATCGTAATGATATTGCTTGTTACGGCTTTTGAACTGATTAAACCAATGCTGATTGCCAGAGCTATTGACACCTATATTGAAGGTTATGATCAGACCTATGGGATAGTAACTGAAGCAGAGGCTGATCTGTCTTACAAGGGTCTGTTTTTAAGCAAGAATCTAAAAGAGAAGGAAGTTTCTGGCTATTGTCAGATTGTTATATATCATGACAGCTACTACTATTTTGAAAAACTGGATATTCAGCAGGCAAAACTGTTAGTAGAAATAAATGATGCCGGTATTGAAAAGGTAGCCTCAGAAGCAGATAGCACAATTGTCATCAGTGATGAAAATGGTAACCTGCTGCAGGGACAGCTGCTGTTAAAGGAAGATTTAAAGGTATTAAGGAGCTATGACTTTAAAGGGATACTGATGATAGGTTTGATTTATCTGCTGGTGGTAGCTCTTAATGCGCTTTTTGATTCTGCTAACAGTTATAATCTGTTAATTACCGGACAGAATATAATATACGATATGCGTAACGAACTGTTTGAACATGTTCACGGATTATCGCTGCGATTCTTTGATACTCATGCGGTTGGCCAGATTGACACCCGAATCACTAATGATGTTGAAGCTTTAAACAGGATGTTTTCCCATATACTGGTAAACCTGATCAGAAATATGGTCATGATCAGCGGCTATGCGGTAGTAATGCTGGTTTTAAACAGCCGGCTGGCTATAATCACCTTCATTTATCTGCCGCTAATCTTCTTTCTAACCAATCTTTTCCGAAAGATTTCCCGTAATGTCTATCGCATAGTTAGAACCAAAATAGCGCTTTTAAATGCCTTTCTAAGTGAACATATTTCAGGTATGAAGCTGATTCAGATTTTTACCCGTGAAAAAGAGAAGTTTGTCCAGTTTGCCGGAAAGAGTGATGACCTGTATAATACCAGGATTAAAGAACTGTTTGTGCATGCTGTCTTTAGACCATTTATAAGTTTTATCGCCAGCATCGCCTTGATAGCGACAGTTTACAGAGGTTCCCATTATATATTGTCAGGCACTTTGACAGTAGGAGTTTTATACATCTTTATCACCTATATTCGTCACTTTTTCTGGCCGATTCAAGAGATGGCGGAGCAGTTTTCAACTTTGCAGAATGCCTTTGCTTCAGCAGAAAAGATTTTCACCCTTTTAGATGAAGAAAATCCGATTAAAGAAATTGATAATCCGGTCAAGCCGTTAGAAATAAAGGGGAAAATTGAATTTAGAAATGTCTGGTTTGCCTATGAAAATGAAAACTGGGTGCTGCAGGACGTTTCCTTTGTGATAGAACCAGGTCAAAGGGTAGCCTTTGTGGGCGCTACGGGAGCCGGCAAATCCTCAATATTGAATCTGATAGGTCGCTATTATGACATTCAAAAGGGGGACATATTTATTGATGACATCAATATTAAGGAAATGTCTTTAACTCAGATCAGAAAAGCGATTGGTCTGGTTCAACAGGATGTCTTTATCTTTACCGGTGATGTTAAATCCAATATCCGACTATTAAACGAAAATATTTCGCTTGAACAGATTAAAGAGGCAGCTAAAGCAGTAAATGCCCGGCAGTTTATTGAAACTCTGCCAAACACCTATGATGAGATGCTGACCGAAAGAGGAACAAATCTGTCATTCGGTCAAAGGCAGCTGCTGTCGTTTGCCAGAACTTTAGTAATAGATCCGACAATTCTGGTAATGGATGAGGCAACGGCCAATATTGATACTGAAACCGAACAGCTGATTCAGCAGGCTTTAAAGATTCTGATGAAAGACAGAACGACAATTATGGTGGCTCATCGTTTATCAACAATTCAGAATGCTGATAACATCATTGTGCTGGATCATGGGCAGATTGTTGAAAGTGGAACGCATCAGCAGCTGCTGATGGAAAACGGTATTTATAAAAAACTGTATGATTTACAGAAATATGATGAAGAATAAGCCAGGCCTTCAGGTTCAACCTGAAGGTTTTTTTCTCTTCTCTGATTGAAATTATCAGCTTTTAAAGATAAGATATAGCTAAGAAGAAAATCAGCTTTCTATAATAGAGGTTAGTATCCAGTCATTAAAGGATTATGTTTTTGGTGTTACTGTTAGTCACAAACAAGAGTTAACGGATTTTAAAAATGAGCAAACAGCCATAATGATTAGAGAGGATAAGAAGATGACCAGTAGAAACAGCAATATTATCCGAAGAAAAGCTTCCGGAAATATCAAGGCAAAAAAGATTGTGTTTTTTGATGCTCTCTACAGCTATGATGATAAACTGGATTATTTTCAGGCTAAAAAAATAGATGAAAGCAGAGTAGAGCTTACCAGGGGCCTTGATAAACACAAAACTGTTGTTGAACCGGATTTTCTGATTGAACTGCAGAAGATCGTCGCTAGACACGATTTGGCCAGATATAATGGCCAGGGGAGAATTAAATCCATCTTGCCTGATATTGTTGTGGATCTGGCTGAAGCTTTAGATCCGACCAGGGAACATGTCAATGTGGAATTTAAATATGAATCGGGAAATGTTATCCGTTTCAGTAGGAAAAATCCCGCTACTGAGTGGATTAAAGAAGTGCGAGACCTTTTTGAAAAAGACTGGCCGGCAGTGGAGGAGTCAAAAATCAGAAGTATTTACTACAACCATGGCGGCATCAGACAATCTGTAATTTACAGTTTTGATATCAGAAAGGAAAATCGGGATTACAGTCTTAAAGCTGAGTTTTTTGATTCGAATAATTCTCGGTCCTTAACCAGAATATTGTGGGTAGAAAAGGAATACAGCGATATTATCGCCAAGCTTTATGATAGACTGGTCAGGATTGTTGATGACAATGGTGTCCGTTTGTGGAATGGTTTTGCCGGCTCTGATAATGAAGCGCAGGATGGCTATAGTTTCAGTCTGAGTATTGAATTTGAAGATGGTTCCTATCTTAACGCTAGAGGCAACAATTCCTTTCCGCCAGAATTTCAGGTGGTCAGCAAAGAGTTTCACCAGATAATGACTGAAATTATTGACATTCATGATAAGCAAAAAGATAGCATATAAAAGACAGAAAGATCCATTTTCCCAGAAAGAGGGTGGTGGCTCAATAAAAAATATGATTAAAAACTAAATGGCGATAGTTTTAAAAATCGTTTACAAACCGGGTAATAAGATGTAAAATTATGGTAAATAGAAATAGATTCTATAAATAATAAATGGTAATTAATCACTTCAGTTTGTGGCGCTGAAGTGAAAACTTTAGATTTTGTGAAGTTGCTATTGCTAGAAAGGAGAGATTTATTTGATTTCACTTATTAGAAACGATGACCGTTTAATTCATGGTCAATGTATGGTTCGCTTGGTTCAACATTTCAAGCTGTCTCGTATTATCGTTGTTGATGATATGACTGCCAGCAATCCTATCTTAAAGATGGTTTTTGAAAAAGCGGCAATGCCAGGAATGAAGATTGAAGTGTATACACACGAAAAATCAATTGAACCAATTAAAGCAGCATTGGTTGACAATGTTTCTACAATGGTTGTTTTCCGTTTCCCAACTACAGCAAAAGTGCTTTTTGACAACATACCTGATTTGCCAAAGCACCTGATGGTTGGACCATGCCAGATGAGACCTGGCTGCAAGACTGTTATGGATGGCACCTATGTTTCTGAAGAAGAAATTGCGGTACTCAGGGAACTTGCTGAAGAGCGCGGAGTTGAAGTTTATTTCCAGGCAGTTCCAGACATGCCTCGTCTGGATTGGAAAGACGTTAAAAACAAACTTGCATAATTAAATAGAAAGGAGAGATATTTTAGAATGCAAATTTCTTTAATTCAGGCAATTTTAATTGCATTATTAGGATACCTGACCTTTATTCATACTCCATTTCTCGGAGGGGGATTAATAGGTTGGTATTGTATTGGACGTCCACTGGTATCTGCCCTGTTTATCGGTATCATTCTCGGTAATATACCTAAGGCTATGGAACTTGGACTCTATATCCAGCTGATCTTTATCGGCTTGATTACTCCTGGTGGCTCTATCACACCGGATATGAACCTGGCAACCTATGTTGCTTTACCTTTAGGCGTCGCTGCAAATATGGACTCTGGTCAGACTGTTGCTTTGTCACTGTTAGTTGCTAACGTTGCCAACGTCATGGCTACTCCAAACTTTGCGATGACTATGATTCCTGTCAACATCCAGAAGAAGATGGTTGCTGACGGCAAACTGGAAGAAGCTGTCTGGGTCCCTATCTGGGGTAACGGCGTTAAATTCCTGTTCCGTTTCATTCCAACTTTTGTTTCTATCTACTATGGACAGGCTGCTATTGAGTGGATTGTTACCAATTCACCACAATGGTTAATTGACATCATGACAATTTTCGGCAACCCAATGTGTTTAGTTGGATTTGCTATCCTGTTAAAACTGATGGTCAAGAAACCGACAGATTTAATTTACTTCACATTCGGCTTTGCTCTTGTTGGAGCACTTGGTGCTGATATGATTACTGTTTTAGTATTTGCACTGGTAGTTGCTCTAATCCAGTTCCAGATTGGCAGAGCTGCTAAGAAAGGAGGCGCATTTTAATGTCTAACATCAAATTAACCGATAAAATGATTAGAAACGCTTATATCAACTGGATGTGCTTTAACTTAGCATTGTATCAGCCAGAAACAATGCAGGCTCCTGCACTGGTTAGAATGTTTGGTTTGCTGCGTGAAGATTTATATCCGGGCGACAAAGAAAAACAGCAGGAATTAATGGCTAGACATCTTCCGTTCTTCAACACTGAGCCTTTCTTAGGATGTATCATTCCTGGTATCATACTAGGTATGGAAGCTGAAAAGGCTACTGGTGCCGATGTACCGGATGAACTGATTACAGCTATTAAATCAGCATTGATGGGTCCATTTGCTGGTATCGGGGATGCATTACTTCCAGGTACATTCATTCCTATTCTGTTAGCTATCGGCTGTGGACTGACTCAGGATGGCTCTCCAATAGGTGCTATCTTCTATATGGTTGTCTTTTTGGGTGTCATGGTTCCTGTTACCTGGTTCCTGTTCAAGAAGGGCTGTGAATTAGGTGCTAATGCTGCTGAACTGATTTTAGGAAATGATTTGAAGGATGATATTATTCATGCTTTGAATACTGTAGGCTTAATTGTAGTAGGATGTATCGCTTGTGCTTATGCTAATGTCAACATTGGCTTCAAATTTGTAAGAGACGGTGTTACCTTAGTTGACCTGCATGCTCTGCTTAACGGTGTCTGGCCTAAGCTACCTGTATACCTTACAGCAATGGTCACTTACTGGCTGATAGCTAAGAAAAACTGGAGCGCAATGAAGATTATTATGCTGTATCTGGTTGTAGCTATTGTTGGTTACTTCACTGG
>JARKSP010000075.1 GCA_029974225.1 Erysipelotrichaceae bacterium | reverse complement strand
TTACGATCCCGAAAAAATCATAATAAAGAATTTCAGCATGGAAATAAAGAAGGGACAAAAAGTCGCCATTGTAGGGCCTACCGGCGCAGGAAAGACGACAATAGTGAAATTACTTATGCGTTTTTACGATGTAACCAAAGGCGCAATTTTAGTTAACGATCGTGACATAAAACTTTTTAAACGCGACGATCTTCGTTCTTTGTTCGGTATGGTTTTACAGGATACCTGGTTAAAGAATGCCTCAATCAAAGAAAATCTGTTAATGGCCAAAGAGGATGCTACGGCTGAAGAAATTGTCGAAGTCTGTAAAAAATGTCATATCCACAATTTTATCAGAAGGCTTTCTGATGGTTACGATACGATAATCAGAGAAAATGACAGTACCATCTCAACCGGACAGAAGCAGCTTCTGTGTATTGCCAGAATTATGCTGAAAGACCCAAAAATACTGATTCTGGATGAAGCAACCAGCAACATAGATACCAGAACAGAAATCCGCATCCAGCAGGCTTTTGATGAACTGATGAAAGATAAGACTTCCCTGGTTGTCGCCCATCGTCTGTCAACCGTTCAGAATGCAGATGTCATTCTGGTAATGAAAGAGGGTAAAATAGTTGAGCAGGGGAAACATCAGCAACTGTTAAACCAGAAAGGTTTCTATTACAAACTGTACAATGCTCAATTTGAACAATAAAACTGAGTTTAAAACTCAGCTTTTTATTCTTAAATTTATAAATTTCAGTCTTCCTTAAGCAAATCAAACATCTTTTGTTTCAGCTTAAAATCAGCTTTCATTTTATCAACAACGCGACGAGCTCCTTCCATAAGTACTGTATCTTCGCTGTTTTGAAGCTGTTCAATTTCTTCCCAGGTCAGAAACTGGGACGGATATTCTTTTTCTTTGATACCGCCGATACTGTCCGTCCATCTGTCCTTTACCAAAACACTGTTCTCCGGCAGTTCATCCGGTAAGCGATAAAGGAATACCTGCGTAATCTCTGTATTTAGTCCCACCGGGTCAAGTGGTGATCGATAAACCTTATCAGTATACAGATAGCGCAGTTTTGACATATTCATACTCTGCTCTTTCAGTCGGATTGCTGTTTCAGGATCACTGGATTTAAGACCAACAGCCTTGATTCTGATTTCTTCCTGATATTCTCTTTCAGCCGCCCTGATAAAGATTTCTTCTGGCAGCGGTTTGCCGATTTCAATAGCTGAACTGTCCTGCTTTTCGCATTGACCACCCTGAAAATCTATCCAGCGCTTTTTTATTTTTTTTGATTTTGTTTTGCCATTTTCTGCAGGTATCAGATTTTCAACATTATCACTTTTTACCGCCAGGGTCAGAAGTTGACTGGATTTGGTACAGATAAGAAAGCGCATCTTCTGTTCTTCGTCCTTTTTGGCAACCAGTAAGATTACTGAAGCATGCGATATCGGATCAGTCGGATCGTGTAATCGGTCCTTATTATAAAATCCTTTTACCCTGCCATCTTCGTCAAGACCCGGGATTTTATCTTCCGGCATTGCTGATTCCGCACTGCTGGATTGATCTTCAACCTTCAGCAGCTCATAAAGCCTCAAAAGGACCTTGCTTTCTGTTGCTCTTTTTAGAAAACGATGCAGAATAGTGCCGACTGTATTGGCGCTGATACCCAGAGTTCTGGCTATCTCCACGTTAGTCATACCGTAATAGGCATAAAGCAGGGTCATCTTTTCCGGATATGACAAAACATTTACAAAAGCTGAATCAGCTGTCAGCAGCTGGATGAACAGCGCTTCCTCACTGGCCAGATGCGCCTCTTTCTGATGCAGCTGCATCTGACTGAGATCATCGCAGATATAGTCGCAATGAAGACAGATATACCTGCCGGTTAACCGGTAGAAATAAAACCTGTTTTCTACACCATTATAATGTTCTTTTTTAAAATGCTCTTCCATAATCTGTCCCTTGCGGCTTGTGAAATCACATAGCGGACAGCTGTAGCCGGTAGAAGAACTTTTACCATAGCGCAGAGATCTGACACTTCTGTTATTATGAGCTTCCTTAAGATGCTGCTTCATCTGATAGGCTTCATGACAGCTGAAGTCATCACAAAGAGGACAGATATATCTTTTTTCAGGATAGTATCCCTGGCTTAACTCATTATACGTTTTGGTTTTTATATCATATATGTTCACAATAACATTCCTTTCCTTTATAAATTGATGAAGCTTAATCTTCTGTTATTACAGCTGCACCTTTTCAATCTGTTTTAGTAAATCCCCCTTCATCATCAGACGACCTAATCCATCTTCAAAACGCAGAGCTTCTTTATTTTCATGACGATTTTGCCATTCATCTGATAACTGCTGATAGCTGATAGCCTCATTTGGCAAAGAGCAGATAACATCACCAACATTATCCTGAGTCTGTAATTCGCCATCATAAAACGGAATAGCCAGAGTAAAGAGTGCTGACAGCTCCCTGTTGTCGGGGCCGTCATAGGGATAGAATCCGACAAATTTAAAATCTCTCTCCCTGAAAGCTACCTTCTGATCTTTAGTAAATACCACTTCCTCCGAGAACTCTTTAAAAGCCTGGCTTCTGACAGTTTCCTCACTTATTTTCCCGCTTTGCAGTTCATCTTCTGGTATGGCACTGTAGATGCAGTGACCGCCGGGAATATCACGACATATTTCAGGAAAGCTTTTCTCCGGATATCTGACTCTGTTTTTAGGATTCTTGTTTATTACCATTATTTTATGTCCTTCATTAACATAAACTCCTAATATCAAAACAGTTAAGTGCCGATACCGGGCTTCGTTTTCTTTTGTTCGAGGAATTAATACCTGTTCAAAAGTGATTGGAAAACAGGTTTCTGTCAGATTTTCTTCTGGTATTATCACAAGATTTTCACTACTCATATTCAATCACCCCCCATTTATGAACGAAAAAATTTTCTTTGGCTTGAAAATGATTTAAAATCGGACATCCTAGGGTCATTTCGATTTCCTCTAAGGTTCGAGCATCCTTTTTATAGTCCATAAGGGCCAGGCCATAAGGATTGGTCCTTTTTCCCTTTCGCCGTTTTTCAAACTTTGATGATACCAGTAAATCCTGATATGCAAGAAAACAGTAATCCTCCAGAATATTATCGAGTTGAATATGGCTGTACCCTTCAAGTAACGGTTTCAGCTTCACACCACCCAGATTGATTACCTCCATAATCAAAACCGCATTCTCCTGTTCAGATTCATAAGAACCTGCCGGACACATAATCGCATACAATCCCTGTCCACAGGCAAAAACATCCATGGCTTCAAAGTAATGTCCCTTTGAAACAGATTGCGCTACATTGGTTTCATATTTTCTGTTCATAATGACTCCTTTTTTGTTATAAAGTAACCAGATTGGCTTTATCAGTTTTGATATAAGCAGTTTTATTTTTGGCAAACTCGAATCAGATACCAACATTCATCTTTTGAAGCCAGAATACTATTGTCTGTGAGATAATCATTAGCATTTAAAAAGAATGTATATTCCACCGCAACAACAATGTTGCCATCTCCATCCACAAGCCCATAGGTAGTTCTGTCATTTAAACCATAAATCATAGCGATATAATATGGTGCCACCAGACAGGATCTGCTGATGTAATTATATTCTGTAATCTTACTGTAAGTGTTTTTATCCTCATCATAGAAATACATGTAATCCAGATATTCTACTTTCTCCCAGTCAAAAGGAGAACAGGCGATTTTACCGGTATTTGTCACAATAACGTCATTCAATTCCTCTTTGAAAATCGTCTTTCCCGTTTCGTCGTATAACTGTACGATATCTGAAAAAAGATTAAGATAATGCTGAGCGACCATTAAACGCTTCCCTGCCGGTCTGATAAAGGAATGTTCATTTGCCAGAATAGTTGCGCCATTTTCATCCTGATAACCCATACGCGGTCTTATTATCTTTCCGGTTTCATCATAGTAAATGGTGGTAAATTTCCCCGGCAGCTGGCTGCTGGCAGCCTTTTTATAACAGTCTTCATTATGACGGTCATTACTGCTGTTGTCATTTTTTTCTAAGAACACCGGTTTTTCTGAAGCCACAAAACCATTAATCTCACGTTGATACCAGCTGTCCTTTAACCAATGACCACGATAGGTAACTGGTATTTTTTTACCCTTTGCTTCAAAGATCAGCAATTCAGGTTTTTGATACTGCTGTTCCGGAAAACATTTGACGTTATCTTTGTCACAGCTGATGAGTTCATCACCATAAATATCATAAGCACCCCAGAGATTATCTCTGCTGACGATGAAAACCATAACCTCATTATCATCAACATGCAGAAAACAGACTCTAAGTTTATCAAAAACAGCAGGCACAATAGTATCACCCTCAATGCTGCTTACTCCCCATTTATCATTTAAGCAATAAATCAGACGATCCATCTTTTTGTCTTTATAGCCACCATAGACAATGATTTCAGTGCATTCACAAGGTATAATATTATTTCCCGAAACATCCAGCACTCCATAATAACGTTTATCTGTTTCATCCAGATGGCTTATTTTAATAAAACGGTCGGTGTATAGATCAATTCTGTCATAAAGACAGGGAATATAAAGCTGTCCATTTAAATCAAGCAGACCCTGTAATCCCTGCTCATTTTCGATTAATATACGGCCAAAGGAAATTCTTGGCATCAGAATTTCTTTATTATAGTCATAGTAACTGTTTACATCCCTGATATCGCGGCTTATGTATTTATAATCAGGAAGTCGGATGATTTTTATTTCTGAATTATTGTTCATGTTGTCTCCTTCTTTATCAGCTGATCGCTGATAGTTATAACCATTAACAAGGCTGTGAGAAATCTCTTTTATCGTTCTCTGTAATATCAGTTCTTTAATCCGCTTTTTCTATAAAGCGGACATTTTTCTGCTCTTTTAGCTAAAGTATGTTCTTCATAGCCATAGTCAAAGCAATTAACACCTTCACTGCGACAGCTGCCCAAAACCATCTGACCGGCTTTGCAGGTTATGGTTTTATCAAACACATCAGTTCCCTCCAGATCATCATATTCTCTAAACACTTCACTGATATGCACATAACTGCAATCAGCACATTTGTCAGGAATATCCTTCAGATCTGTCACTACTTCTTTTCCCTTGACATCTTTATAAAATACCTCTTTGTTCATATTTTCTCCTTTCCAGGTAAGATTACCTGATGTTTTTTATTTTTTGGTTTCTTCTAAAATCATAGCCCACTCTTTTTTACAGCAGTTCATCACATTTTTCGGTATTGCCTCCACCAGAGCCAGTATTTTCGAACGATGGTCTTTCTGATAAGAAACATTACGAACTGTCAGATTTCTTAAAATCATCTCCCCAGCCAGCTGATTAAAATCTTCATCATAAAGCAGCAGCAATTCCACAAACTGTTCAGGGATGCAGTAATTAATATAATGAGCCAGGGCATATCGGAAATTATCATGGTCTTCACGCAAGTACAGCTTGTTTTTAACCGCCAGCTTTATTACAACGGCAAAAATGGTTTCGATATTTTCTGCTTCCGTAAAATCACCTCTTTCAAAAGCCCGATGTGGATTAGCTCCGGAAAAGGCGATATAGTGATAGCCACAATTGATCAGCAGATTCAGCGTCTCTTTTTCTAACGGTATTCTAGATAATATATTCTGCTTCTCATCGAGCATCATTAACAGAAATACCAGGGAAAAGAAGGAATAGCGATAATCGTTCTGGAAATAGGCGGGAAAGTATTTCAGCCACAGAGCAGCTTTGTTTTTATCACTGAGAGCCTGATTAAGATACTGCTTTAATAGATCAATCTGTCTAAGCCCGGCAGGATTGGTGTATTTACCGTAAGAAAAATAATCTTCCAGCGTTTGCGAAACTCGCAGTACATAGGCTTCCATTTTCTGGCTGATGCTAGAGAACTCTGCAAAATGATTTTCTGCCCACAGGTCTAAAGCTTTAAACAGGACATCTTTCAGCTGCTGAGATTTTTCAATATCCAGGCAGGCAACAAGACGGTCCACCCTGACAGCGGCAAAGTCCCGGTTTTCAAGAATGTATGCTGCTATTGCGCTTTTCATTTCCGGCTCATACATCCTTGATATATAATCGCGATAGTTATCAGCTTCAAAAAAGTTTTTTACGGTCAGCAGGCGCTCTTCTTCTGTCATTTAAGTGGCTCCTTAAGTTTTTTACCACAGACCAGACACTTACCGCTTATTACATCAAGGTATCTTTCACATTGATGACCGGCTAGCCTTAATCCTTCGGCAATTTCTTCTTTGGTCATTCGATAGCCATAATAATCACTATAATCCTTACCATCAAAATCACTATAGTATGTTGCTCCGGTACTATCTTCAAAGGCTTCTGTCGCCCCACATCTCAGACAGGCGGCATTAACTCGGCCCAGTCCAGAGTAGTTGCTGTCGGTTGCTATGACATGATAGGTTTTACCACACACCATACAGCGGCACTTCGAATCAAGATGCTGATAGCAGTTATGCTTATTATTATTTTCCATCTCTAAACTCCTTTCAATTTATTGATTATTTACTTTTCATTTCAGTATCTGTAATGTTTTCTAATTTAATTATATCAATTAACAATATCCTGTCAATATGTTTTTTTATAAAAATATAGATTTATCACAAATATTTTTCCAATAAAAAAGTCTTGCCTTCGCAAGACTCTGTTTTAAAATGGTGCACCGAACGAGACTTGAACTCACACGATTTTAATCATACGCTTCTGAGGCGTACGCGTCTACCTATTCCGCCACCGGTGCTTTTTACCACTAACGATATTTTAATACTTTTTCTTGTAAATGGAAAGCAAAACCGTCCTCATCATTTGATTTTTCAGTAATTTCGTCAGCATAGCTCTTAGTTTCGTCAGAACCATTGATCATACAGACACCAATTCCAGCCACCGCCAGCAGTTCATTATCGTTGCTGATGTCACCAAAAGTCATCACGTCTTTTAAATCAATATCATTTAACTGACAGAAATGTTCCAGGGCATCTCCCTTATTGGTTCGATAATCAATAAACTCCAGCATTGTGGTCTGGGTTTTGACAGTGCGATAAGGAGCATCTTTTCTTTTGTTCTCTTCAATATATTTTTCTACGGTCGCCATCTTGTCCGCCTCAACTCTGATCATTACCTTCGGACGATCTTTTGCGAATATCAAAGAACCGTCCGGGCTGACAATAAAGGGCATCTCATTTCTTAAACTGCTGGATTTTGTCGCCTCATCTTCTTTCAGACAGATCATATTGCCTTCATCATAAACAAACGGATTTACATCCAGTGGTTTTACCAGATCACAGATTTCTTTAACATCTTCTTTAGAAAGGACATGGTAGTCATACCTTTTCTGATGAAGGCCATCATATAACTGTGCTCCGTTCATACCAATAAGGATATCAAACTGCTCTTTGAAACCCCACTCCCGGTAATAGTGAATCACCTGATTGTCGATGCATCTGCCAGAGGCTAAGCCAAACAGAATACCCTCTTCTCTTAACTGATTGATGGTTTCAATAGTAAAAGGCGTCAGTACTCTTTTACTGTTTGTTAAAGTTCCATCGATGTCAGCCACAACCAGTTTTATATTTTCGTTCATACGATTTCCTTTCGCTGGTGCGCCCGGCAGGAGTCAAACCTGCATCTGCTCGAATCGGAATCGAGGGTTCTATTCATTAAACTACGGGCACATTGCTAATCTATTATAACATAATCCGAACATCTTTTTTCTTGTATTCTTTAGGCTTATGTCACCTTGAACAATTAAGAGTATGTTATATTATAATTATAATAAAGGAGAATACTATGATAATCTATTGCGACAGAATTTATATGGAAGATGGCCTTAAAGATGGTTTTTTAATCATTGAAGATGAAAAGTTCGTTGATTTTCTGCCTAAAGAAAATGGCCTGAAGGCTGACAGGAATTTTTCCGGCTATCGTCTGATTCCGGGAATTATCGATACCCATAACCATGGCGGATTCGGTTATGATCTGCTGAGAAAAAGCGATGTAGCCTCTAATCTGACCGGTTATCTGAAAGCTCTGGCCGCCAGTGGGGTGACAGGTGTTTTCCCTACCTGCGACAGCGAGGTCGAAACAATTAAAGCCGTTGCCAACTATCATGATCCTCTAAATAAAACGCCTGAAATTTTAGGTATCCATTTAGAAGGACCCTGGGGTTCCAGAGTCGGTGAAAAAGGTGTTAATACCGGTTATCCCGAAGTTGATATGCAGCTGGCTAAAGATTTTTTAAAAGCCGCTGCCGGTAAACTTAAGCTTATTGATATCGCTCCTGAAGTCGAAGGGGCTATTGAGGTCATTAGCTTTTTTAAAGAAAACGGGGTTAATGTCGGCGCCTATCACACCAATGCCAGCTATGCCCAGGCCTGTGCCGGTATTGATGCCGGAATTACGGTAGCCACCCATCTGGGCAATGTTATGACCGGTATACATCATCGTGATATTGGAACTCTTGGCGCCTGTCTGATGCGTGAGGAAGTTGACTGTGAAATCATCTGTGACGGCCTGCACGTCTGTCTGGAAATGCTGCAGCTTTATTTCAAAGTCAAAGACTACTCTCGTTTTATGATGATTTCTGATAATGTCTGTTATGCCGGCTTGCCAGCCGGAAAGTATCGGGGGATGACCGATGATCCGAAAAGTGATAGACAATTTATTCATATCAACGATGAAGGTTTCATCTTATCAGAAACCGGCCGAATTTCTGGCAGTTCCAAACCAGTTATCTACGGTATCAGAAACCTGGTAGAAAAGCTTCATATTCCTTTAGAAACCGTCATTAGGATGGCCAGTTTGAATCCAGCCAGAAAATATGGCTTTGATAAGGAAAAAGGCAGCATCAGGCTTGGCAAAGACGCTGACTTTATAATTATTGATGAGGATTACAGAGTTATCGAAACTTATTGCCAGGGAAATAAGATTTTTGATATTCAGGATAAGCAGAACCTACATAATGAGGATTTCATCCGCAAATATAAAATAGCCTGAAAGGGATTGTAACGAAACAGCCGCTTTAAAAACTTAATTAATTCTATCAAGAGATTCTGACCTCTTTTCTGGCAGGCTGTTATTTGTTCTTTTTAGCCTGGATATTTTATTAGTATTGTCTGCTATCTCCAGGGTCAGGCTTTTTTCAGCCTCCTTGGTATCCTGTCGGAAATTTCATTAATACACCGGGACAAAATCAGGGCGACAGATTCTTTCCTCATTTGTGTTCTTCCCGCTTTCAGGTTCAGCGGTTGGTTTAAGCTCATTAAAATTAGATGACTGATGATTTCTTACAGTATTTATTCATTGTGCAAACAGATACTTTTGACAAGTTTTTTCTAACTGCACAGCAATCTTTTGTCATAAAATATTAGTGCAGCACCATTGTTTACCGGTGTCGATAATGTTATCATATTTCTATCAAAAGACATAGATAGCTAAGCGAGGAAATACAATCTGTCTTTCGTTTTACTTTCTTTATTTATATTATCGTAATTGTTTAAACGAAACGATACTCTGATATACTTTTATACTAAGCACCAGATATATATGACTATCTAGAAAAGAGGGCCCGAATGATTAATGATTATAAAATAAATGCTTTAAATAGCTTTAAATTAACAGACCATAAAACTGATGATAATCGCTTATGCGAAGACAAAGAAAAAGCTTTAGAACTAACCAAAGAAAATATAGATAAAATATACGAATATCAGCAGAAGCTTTACGCAGAGAAAAAAGAAGGACTTATCATTGTTTTTCAGGCAATGGATGCTGCCGGCAAAGACGGAACAATCAGAGAAGTCTTAAAAGTACTTGCTCCTCAGGGTGTTTATGAAAAACCTTTTAAAGCTCCCAGTTCTATTGAACTTGCACATGATTATTTGTGGAGAGTGCATAAAGCAGTTCCGGAAAAAGGAGAAATAGCAATATTCAACAGAAGCCATTATGAAGATGTTTTAGTCGTAAAAGTAAAGAAACTTTATCAATTTCAAAATAAAGCAGA
>JARKSP010000073.1 GCA_029974225.1 Erysipelotrichaceae bacterium | reverse complement strand
GGTTCGGGAACCAATTTCTTCATGATCAAAGACACCTCGTACATTTAGGGAGTTATTACTATACCCCAGCAGAAAAGCCTGTAAAGAGGTATAGACACTTTCCAGGTTATCCAGTTTGCCGCTAGAGATAAATTCTTTATTCTCTCCCCAGAGAATCGCTTTCTGACGATTGTAGAATTGCAGATCATAAGCCAGAATATCTTCTTTTTTTATCAGAAGCTTTTTGCTGAGCAGACTGTTAAAATAGTCTTCCGTTGGTTTCAGACCCATAATCGGAATCAAGTCTAGCTGTCTGTTCCATTTATAACCTTCATTGGCATCTTTATTCTGATGAATCGCAACATTAGGAATGATCGCCATATCCTTTTCAAAATCAACCAGCCGGCTGATAAGTACTCCATTTTCCTTAACTGTCACTCTTCCGGCAATTCCTAATGGTTTATCCAGCCAGGTTGATAAAAGTGCTCCCCCATATATTTCTACATTGATACGGTTGTAGTGCTCATCTTTCATATCCGCTACCGGTTTAATCTTCAGACTAGGAGAATCTGAATGTGAAACAATAATATTGACTGATTTAACATTGGCTATTTCCGGAATCTTAAAGGCAATCAGACTGCTTTGATTTCTGACTACATAATAATATCGATTGTTTTCCAGTTTCCAGGTCATATTCTCTTTAAGCTTTATAAAGCCGGCTTCAATCAGCTGCTGTTCAACTTCATTGACCGCATGAAATGCTGAACTGCTCTTATTTAGGAAATCTACAAATCCTTCTCTTTTATTCATCTTTTTTTCTCCTTCTGCAAACAAGTAAACCATCCCCTATTTCTAAATACCTACTTTCGAAATCGGGATGGTTTAACATATCATCTCTAAACTTAGCCAATTTTCTAACCAGTGGTTTAAGTCTTTTTTTCTCAAGCAATTCCGGATTATCAACAAAGCCATGAAAATAGACATTGTCAACAATCACCGTTCCTTCAGCCTTTAGGTTTTTTAAATATCTTTCGAAAAGCTGCTGATTGTGAGCTTTCGGACCGTCCAGAAAAATAACATCAAACATATCATTTAAATCATATTCTCTGGCATCAGCTAAAACAGCAGCAACCCGGTTTTCCAGTTTGGCCAGTCTGATATTCTCTTTGGCAATATTATGTCTTTGCTCATCTTTTTCTAAAGTCACAATTTTCAGTTTTGGATTACTGCTGGCAAAACAGATACTGCTGTAACCTACTGCCGTACCGATTTCCAAAAGCGAACTGAGGTTATTATCCTTTAGGTAGGCAATAACATAATTCAGTCCTGCATCTTCCATGATTGGGACTTTATCGCTGAGTGCTTTCTGTTTAATAGTTTCAATAAGCTGTCTGTTCATAATGATTACCTAATAATCATTATAACAAATCCCCTTAACTTTTAAAAAATCTTTTGCGCGAGTTTAAAGTCTTTCTCTCTGATATATCTATAAAAACCATAACTTAGACCAGCGTGGAACAACAAGTTGATCAGAAAGATAACCAGTAAAGGTAAATCTGATAAGATCATTAAAGAAAGTGCTGATGGAATAAGTAAAACAAAGTTATAAACAATATCATAAAAGATTGAAGGATTACTCTTGACAACCTGATATTCACTGGTGAAGTTGTGCCTTGGCTTTTTACAGTCAATAATAACGCCAAAAAAGCTACGTCCAACAGCAAATATCAGAAAGATAACCAGAGCCAGGACTACTGCCAAAACCGGCAGTTTCAACTTTGCAGCAACAACTGTCATCATCATTAAGTTGGACACAAAAGTCAGAAGGATATCCGGTATGCACTTATAAACCAGCTGCTGATAGAAAGGCAGCGGAATATATTTCATAAAGGTGGCACTGCTGCCATCACGACTGACAGCAGTAATGCTGATATAGGTATACATTGACATAAAGATACAGATTAAAACCAGAACTGAAAATGTAATCTGTCCGCTCTTATCAAAAATGGTTATTTGCGAGCTATCAGCAACCAGTTCATCGACACCAACAGCCTGACTAAAGGTAACTGTCATAATTATCGGTAATATTAAACTTGGCAGAACACATTGAGTAAAATAAACCGGTTTTCGAATCAGGCATTTAAACTCCTTGGCAACATAGCTTAAAGCCAGACTGCCTTTAACAAAGTCTTTTTTCTCAACCTTCCTTTTAGAGTAGCTGCCAGTACTGCTGCTGCCAACCACACCTTTAAAATAAATTCTGTTGCTGACTGATATCATTACGACATAAGAAACTGCACTTATCAGAACCAGCAGAAGCAGTGAGACAAAAGATGCATTAATTAAAGCTTCACTGGCAAACTTTAAAGTTGGAAAATATGGATATAATGACTGAGCCAGACCGTTGACCTGATTAAGAACAACCAGCAAATCCTCCTGGCTACCGGTGTTATTTGTCATATAGATACTGATTGACATTGTTGTAACCATAACCATAATTATACCGATAGTCTGAAATAGACTCTTATGCTTTGACATGTTAACAAATAGCATAACCACCATCATTACCAGAGTTGCTAAAAAGACCGGAACAAAGGGAATAACTATCAGAACAATAATCATAAAGATATAAAACAGAAATGATGCTTTTGTCAGATAACCATAAACAATCAGCGGAATCAGACCGAAGAAGACTTCCGAAAAATATGAAAATACCAATAAGGTGTTTATCTTGCTGGCCACAATTTCAAAGGGCTGAAATGGTAGAGGCAGCAGATAATCATTATCCTTGGAAAAATACAGCACATTAGAGCTGGTAATAAACGTTTCAAATAAACTGCTGACAATGTTAATCAGACAGACCAGACTGATAAAAGCGGAATGCTGATTGACAATCATCAGCGTGCTGATAGCGCCATAGGAAAAAGCGCCAGAAATAAAGGTCAGATAGCCGTAGGCAAAAACCAGTAGAAGTATGGTGAAAATTTTCTTTTTGCCAATACTCTGTTTGGCCATTGAGGCACCGATATTTGTTTTGATTAAAATTCCTGTTAATGACAATATACGTTTAAGCATTTTGCGTAATCTCCAAAAATACCTTTTCTAAACTGCCTTCCTTGGCAAACTGTTCTTTAGCTTCGTCAATCGTTCCCACAAACAACAGTCTTCCCTTAGAAATAATACCTACTCTATCACACATTTTCTCTGCCACTTCCAGAACGTGAGTTGAAAAGAAGACTGTTTTTCCTTCATCAGCATGTTCTCTCATCATTTCTTTCAAATCAAAACTGCTTTTTGGATCTAGGCCCGTCATCGGCTCATCCAGAATCCAGTTATTAGGATTGTGCAATAAAGCTCCGATTATAACCACCTTCTGTCTCATACCATGAGAAAAAGACTCCAGCTTATTATTTAAAACATCGTAGATTTCAAATTTTTTAGCCATGTTTATAACTTTGTTTTCTCTGTCTTCAACACCATAGATATCACAGAGAAAATTTAAGTATTCAATTGCCTTTAAAGATAAAAAGACATCTGGATTATCGGGAACAAATCCAAATTGTTTTTTAGCCTCCATTGGCTGTTTATCAATATCATAGCCATCAATTAATATTTCTCCCTCATCGGAATTCAGGATACCGGTAATCATTTTGATTGTGGTTGTTTTACCAGCTCCGTTAGGACCTAAAAAGCCAAATATTTCGCCATTATTAATAGTCAGATTTAGTCCATCAACTGACTTTATTCCCTTGGTATATGATTTTGAGACATTTCTGATTTCTATCATATATAATCCTCCTATATTAATTTAATTATATAAGTTAAATCAGGGAATTGATATTGAATTCTTGACAGAATGAAAAAATTTACCCTTTCATCAAACAATATAAATATAATCTTTACATTTCCGGTTTCTTTAATCCAGTTTCTTAATATAAATATTTTCGCCGAAAAAAACCCAGCATTTCTGCTGGGCAAAAGATAAATCGGGGTCACTATTTATCTTCTATTATCTCGCCTGTGCTGGCGTCGATAACATATTTGCGTTCACGGTTGTCTGCTTCAAATTCAATACAATAGACCAGTCTGCCATCCTGATTGCACAACTCCGATCTATAATTGCGATATTCATTGGCGTTAGCATGACTTAAAGCTATTCTTTTCGCATTTTCTTTGCCGATACCGGTACCCTTATTTACGTTGCCGCTTCCATTACCGCTGCCGTTATCATTGTGCGGTCCTTTTGAACCGTCAGAATTATATTGATATTTGTATTCTTTATTTTCCTGTTCACACTCCAATATCGTACCGCTTGTACCGTTGACCATGACCATATATTCAGTATTGTTATAAACAAATTTGATTACATAGACAATGTTGCGGTGACGATAATCAATTTCATAAGTGTAATCTGACACTTCATCTTCGGTAGCGCCTATAGAAGCCAGAGCGATTTCTTTGGCCTCTTCCTCGCCAATATACTCTTTTTCACTTGCCCGCCCCATTCTTTTTAATCCTGGAACAGTATTTTCAGAATTGCCTAATAATAAATTCAATTCATTTACGCTAAGTCTTACTAAATCTTCAATCAGATAGGTGTCATCTAATCTGATTAATTCCGTAATCAGTTGGGCTTTGCCTATTGAAATAGCATATTTTTCAGCTAATGCGGTTGACTCTGGATTGTTTTTCAGGTTTTGGCATAAAACTGAGCATTGGAAATCACATACAGCTAAGACTTTTTCCATCAATTCCAGCACACTGTCTGTAATATCTTCGTTATCTACGGTAACCAGAATTGAATTGGCACTATCATTTAAATAGCCCTTTTTTATCAGTGCTTTCACTAAAACCTTTAACGCATCTTCAGCTGTAAGACCTGTAAAATCAATATCCTTAACTACCAGTATTCCTTCTTCATTTTTTCCCACTACCTCAATAACTTTTCCATCATCGTCTAAAGTTACTTCAATTGAAGGATTTACATCTAAAGCAATTGTCGCAGCCGCAACTTTTGTTGGCGGTCTGGTTACAATCATTGTAACCAGCAGCAGACAGCTCATCGCGAAAACTAACGCTGGTTTCCAGGAAAAGACTCCGGCCTTTTCCTTCTTTGATTTATAGGCATTTTTTCTTGCATCCAGGATAATCTGTTCAGAAATATCAGGAGTGATCTTCTGAACAGTTCTGCTGATCTTTTCTTTTATTTTTTCTGGTGTCATTTTTTATTCCTCCTGTCTTACGATCTGTTGTAGTTTTTTTATGGCCCGATTATGTCTTGACAGAACTGTTGATAGGGGAAGCTTTAATATCTGTGCAATCTCTTTAAATTTGTAACCGGTCAAAGAATGCAGCATGATAACCTGTCTTTCCTTGTCATCCAGCTGATTTAAGCACTGATTTAAGAATTCTCTGTCAACCATACTCACCTGGTCTTCTTCACTGGCTTTTGACAGCCACTGTTCTTCAGTAAGGCTTACCCTGTTGCGGTTTTCTCTAAAACTCTGCCGACAGGTATTTCTGGTTATTGTCAGCATCCAGGCCAGAGGCTTTGATTTTGAGACATAGGAACCAGCCGCTTCAATTATCTTGAGATAACTGTCATGCAGACAGTCCTGAGCCAGATACTCGTCCCTGACAATTGATAAAGCAAAGCCATACAGGATATGACTTGTGAGTTCATATAGTTCTCTGAATCCATCCATGTCAGCTGAGGCAATTCTTTCCAGACATTCATCTAACCGGACATCATCAATGCTTCCTTCACAAAAATCAGTCATTCTACTACTCCTTTCACTTATATAACGTTTCAGCAGGACATTTTATTGCAGATAATTAAAAAGATTTCTTTTTTTTAGAAATCCTTATTAACCTGACAGCTTTAATAAAAATGACATATTCATTCTCCATTCTCTTTTACAGGCAATAACTGAAATTGTTTTAATCTATATGGTATTTGCTCGCTGTTCTTCAACAGAATGATATTTTTTAATCTTGCCATGAATAATAAAGATGCTGTCTATCGCAAACACAGCTGTAGCTATTGCTCCCGAAATCAGAATTGACTGTAAAGCATAAAACTTAAAAGCCTCTAAATCATTGCCAATAAGCGAATATACCGCTCTATAGACCGATGTTCCGGGAACAAAGGGATATAAGGCTGAAATAAGAAACACCGTTGTAGGAGCTTCGGAAACTCTGGAAAACACATGGGCCAGAAAAGCTATCACACAGGAAGCAATAAAAGTTGAAAACACTACACTGCTTTCAGAACCGGCCAGCAGATATACAAACCAGCCTGCTGCTCCTGTCAGGGCAGCATAAGGCAGTGTTTTTTTAGGGGCATCCAGGACAATGGCAATGAGATATACTACAACTGTAGCGGTTAATGTCTGTATTATAATATCCATCCTAAAACCTCCTGAACCAGTAATAATCCTGAACCAATTCCTAAGGCAATAAACAGAGCTATCATTATCGCTTCAAGAAGCTTGGCAAAACCAGAAGTATAGTCGCCTCTGAAAATATCTCTGACCCCATTTGTCAAGGCTGTCCCGGGAACCAGCGGCATGATACAGGCAATAATCAGAATATCTGCTGCAATTGTTAAAGGTATAAGGGCATTAATTGCGGTAACAATGACAGCCACCAGAAAACCGCTGATAAAATCCGCCACAAATGCATTTATATTGTATTTACTACATATATTTGAAATTATCGTTACTGTAACAGCTGCCGGAATGTTCATCAGAACATCAGTAAAAGAACCGTTAAACAATAAGACAATCATTAAAATAAACAGAAAACCGGCAATATCTTTAGTGTAAGGAGCATACTCACTGCTTTTTAGATTAATCAGTTTTTCATAGGCATCCTTAATATCCGTGGTGCCAGATACTATTTCCCTGGAAACATCATTGACTCTGGCAATTCGATACAGGTTTACTGACCTGCTGCTGATCCTTCTGATCATAGTGACCGGTTCATTATCGTTGACTTCAACAGTTGTATATAGACCGGTGGTCAATGCTACCACATTGCAGGAATTAAAATCAGCCCGGTTTAAAATATGCCGGACAGTATCTTCTACTCTATATGCTTCAGCATTACTTTTAATAAGAATTTCACCTGCCAGCACGGCGGTCTTCAGATAAAGATTTTGTTCATCTTCCATTTAATCTATCTCCATTATCAGAAATATCTTACCATACTTTACTGTCATAATCATTGAAAGTTTAAATCTGAAGACATACAATATTGATAATGGAGGATAGATAATTATGATATTAGAGTTACTCAAAAAAATAGATGAGTATAAAGACGAAATGATTCAGATAAGAAGACATTTACATCAATATCCCGAACTTTCTTTTGAAGAACACCAAACTAAAAAGTATATTTTAGACTTTTACCGGGATAAAGACTGTCAGATAGTCAATAATTCCAAAATAACAGGATTTTTTGTAAAAATCAGCGGAAAAAACCCGGGACCTACTGTAGCTTTAAGAGCTGACTTTGATGCTATACCGGTCCAGGAGGAGACAGACTTACCGTTCAAATCTAAAAATGCCGGTGTCAGCCATGGCTGCGGTCATGATGGTCACACCGCTTATTTAATGATTCTGGCAAAAGTCCTTATCGAATTTAAAGATCAGCTAAATGGAAATATCATAATAATTCACCAGCATGCGGAAGAGAAACCTCCAGGGGGAGCTTTAGAAATGATTGCAGCCGGTTGTCTGGCTGATGTTGACAATTTCTTCAGCTTACATCTTATTTCAACTATGCCTTATGCAAAAGTATTTTTTAACGCCAAAGAAACACAGGCTGCCAGAGCAACTTTTAAGGTTGAACTTGTCGGCAGAGGAAGTCATGGGTCAGAACCTCATAATGGAAATGATGCCATCCTTGCTGCCTCACATCTTATTATCGCAATTCAGTCAATCGTCTCAAGAAAAGTAAAACCCGGGGAAATGGCGGTTGTAACAATCGGCAGCTTTGATGGCAAAGGTTCGCCTAATGTTATAAAAGAAAAAGTCTTACTTGAAGGCGATGTCAGATGTATGAAAGATGAAGTGGCTGCCCTGATAGAAGAACAGTTTAGACAGATTGCTGAAGGAGTCGCTGAAACGTTTGGTGTCGGTCTAAAAATAGAATATAATCAGGATTACCCTGTCTTATACAATGATCCGGAAATGACTGAACTGGCAATGCAGGGGGTCAAAGATATCCAGAAGCATGCCCCGGAAATAAAAGAGGTAGCTATTACCTCTCCACTAAGTGCCTCCGAGGATGCCTCTCATTATTTAAGAAAAATTCCGGGAACATATTTCTATGTCGGAGCCGGTCAAATCGATAAAGAAACCTATCCGCATCACAATCCTAAATTTGATTTAAATGAAGATGCACTGGTTATCGCTGCTAAAGCAATGATTGGAGTCTTAGCCAGATACTTTAACTGGAAATAAACTGAAGGGCAATTTAAAATTGTCCTTTTTATTGTAACAATATATGGTTTCACTATTATGCCATGACTATATTTCTTTATAGACACTTGTTATTTGCCAAATCTCATCTTTGCCTTACGTCCAAGAGAAATATCCTTTGTCAATTTATGCCACTGCTCTTTAGACCCGGTGAATTGAATGGTACTGAGAGACCAGCAGTTACGCAGCACATCTTTACCCATGCTGGTGATAGATGCAGGAAAGACTATGGTTTTAAGAGCGAGACAACCCCTGAACGCTCTATCTTTTATACTGGTGACGGAAGCAGGAAGTTCAATGCTTTTAAGAGATAGACAACGCCTGAAGGCACTTTCCCCTATACTTTTAAGCGAAGCAGGAAAGACAATATTCTTAAGCGCTTTACAATCACAGAATGCTCCATCTTCAATACTTAAAATTGAGTCCGGAAGCACTATCCTCTCTAAAGAGGTACAGCTCCTAAAGGTGCTGTCTCTTACACTGGTGACAGAGTTAGGAAGTATAAGGCTTTTAAGTGAGGTGCAATGCCAAAATGCACTATATCCTATATTTGATATGGCAGCAGGAAATACCAGCTGCTCAAGAGAGGTACAATCACAAAATACATAATTTCCGATACTGATGACCGTTTCAGGCAGTGTAATTCTTTCAAGAGCCTTACAACCGCTGAACGCATGGTCTTTGACAATGGTGAGAGATTCGGGAAGGTTGACACTTTCCAGAGCGGTACACTGCCAAAAAGCGCTGTTTCCGATACTGGTGATAGCATCAGGAAGCGTTATGCTTTTTAGAGAGGTACATTTCCAGAAGGCACTGTGTTCAATGCTGCTGATAGAATCTGGTAAGGCTACGCTTTTAAGGGAGGTGCAATCTCTGAATGTGCTTTCTTCGATAATATTAATAGAATCAGGCAGTCTGATGCTCTCAAGAGAGGCACAATTCCAAAATGCTCGACCCCCGATACTGCTGATAGAGGCAGGCAGGATGATATTTTCAAGAGAAGTGCAATGACTAAAGGCATAATTTCCTATCACGGTGGTAGAATCAGGCAGTTTGACCCTTTTTAGCGATGAACAACTGCTGAATGCACTGTTTCCTATGCTGGTGATGGAAGCAGAAAAAGTTATGTCCTCAAGAAATGAACAATCACTAAAGGCATAGTCTCCGATGTCGGTTACAGAATCAGGAAGAGCAATTCTTTTTAAAGCCAGACATTTCCAAAAAGCACCATCTCCGATGTCAGTGATGGAGTCAGGAAGGACAATACTTTTAAGAGAGGCACAGTTGCTGAACGTGTAATCTCTTATTAATGTGATATTTTCAGGAAGGGTAACACTCTCAAGAGCTGAACAATCACAAAACACGCCTTTTCCTAAACTAGCGATAGCATCAGGAAGGGCAATACTTCTAAGAGAAACACAACCTCTAAAAGCATTATCGCCGATACTGACAACAGACTCAGGAAGGATTATACTTTCAAGATATGAACAATCTTTGAATGCTGTAGCAGCGATGCCGGTGACCAGTCTGTCGTCAATTGTCTGGGGCAGAAACAGAATCTTTTCTTTCTTATCAGTTTCAGCTATCTCAACTGTACCATCACTAAAAAGATTATATCTAAATCCGATTGGTACTTTTGAAATGATATTATTTTCAATATAATTTTTTATCAACCTGAACCTCACTTTCTTTTTAATATCTGATTTTTAACTCAAATATTGGCCACAGTAAAAATTTCAAGCATTAAAAGGGATTTCTAAATGCCCATGTAAACCATATGAATTAAGCAGTTTATAAACCGCTGCCATGACTTTATATAATTTTCTCTGCTTTTCTTATCAGCAGAATGATATATTCAATCAATGAGGCTTTTGGGGATGCTATTTTATTAATTCGATGCTATAGCCGGTCTCGAATACTTGGCCAGGTTTTAAAGACATCATACCTTCCCGATCTTTAAACTCTACCTTTACCTCTTGAAAATCAGTATGACCATACCAAGGTTCTAAACAGATAAAAGGTGCTTTATCATCACTGGTCCAGAGAGCAAAATAAGGATAGCCCTCAAAATTCATTTTCACCGTATAATCCTTTTGAACCAGTCTGACATATTTGCTTTCTACACCTTTATAGATGATTGTCTGATATTTCATTATTTCATCATAAGATAATGGCCAGATATCTAAAGTAACATCTCTTTCATATACCGGACCTTCGCTGAAAACAATGTGTTTGACAGTTTCTTTCTTTTCATACTGTAAATAGCTGTCCGCAAAGTTTCTGACATTAAACCCCGGATGCAGTCCAAAGGTAAACGGCATATCCCTTTGACCATCATTTCTGATAAAGTAATCTACCTTAACTATGTTTTTATCCAGAGAGTATTTAATCTGATAGGTGAACCTGAAAGGATATTTGCTTAGAGTTTCTTCATTATCCTTCAACTCCATAACAATTTCATCCTCTGTATGTTTCACACAGACCAGATTACTATACCTGATTAAGCCATGGTTTTTCATTGCATAAGTCTTGCCGTCTATCTGATAAGACTTGCTGTAGGTATTGCCCACCAGGGGAAAGAGCGTCGGATTTTTGCCTTTCCAGTGATTTTCACTGCCCTGCCACATCACCTCCCGGCCATCAAACAGCAGACTTTGGATTTCTCCCCCTTCTTCAATTACTTCTAATTCAATAATATCGTTTTTAATTTTCATATAATTTACCTCTTTATGGTGCCGCTTGCAAGACTTGAACTTGCGACCTACGCATTACGAATGCGTTGCTCTACCAACTAAGCTAAAACGGCTTCTTCCTATAAATAAATAATACCACGATAATTAAATATTCTCACAACAAACATCAGGAAAAAGCCTTTAAAAGGCCCTGTCTTAAATAAAATCTGCTTATCTGTTTTTATCTGATTTCCCAAACAAAGGTGGCGGTATCACTTACCTCAATATCATCAGGATTAATATCCATAGATTTTGGCGCCTTCCTCATACACAGTTGCACCGTATTATCATATTGGGTACGTGAATAGACATTTATTTCCCCCCAGTTATAGTTAATTGTCAGCAGCTCCCCTAGTTGTACCCCAGAGCCTGCACAGAGAATTTCCGCTTTTCTGCGGGCATTGGCTGCTGCTGAACGCAGCATTTCCTCCTTAATAGCTGTTTCATCTTTGACCGTGAAAGCTATCGAAAGCCGAGGATTAGAAATACACTTGGAAACTGTGGTCAGAGCCTTGGCCAGCATCTGCACATCAAAGTCAAAAGCCAGCTTCAGATCATGAGTTACCAGATAGCCACGAAAAATCTGTCTATAGTTACCTTTTGAATCTCTTTCACTTTCATAATCGGTGTCAACATTAAAATTTGTCGTTTTCAAATCCTCTTTTTCAAAACCGATATAACAAAGCAGATTACTCAGCTGCGCCAGATTGTCGCTGGCCCGATTCATGGCCTTTTCATAATCTTTATCTAAGGCTTCCAAAGTCATTGAAATCACCACCTGATCAGGCTTGGCCGTTACTTTGCCGATACCTTTTACTGTAATTGTTCTTGTCATTATCAAAACCTCCGTTCATTGCTAAAATGATAATTAACATATTATTTATTTAGATTATTCACCCTGATTCAATTATCGTTTTAAGAGCACCATCATAAAGATTACCTAAACTATCATGCTGTTCGAAATCTGAAATCATCGAGGCATTACATATTCAAGCAATCATGCTTCCTTAAACTAATATCAGTATAACACTGCTGCTGTTTAATTAAAATAAATCACTCTTTGATTGATAATTGTTTAAAATAATTAATATTTCAAATGTATCTGCTTACATTGCAGATTTGACCGGTTTTTTATTGACTTTAACTTTCAGATAATGCTATAGTCTCTTTTTAAAAAAGGAGAATATTTATGTTCGAAAAGTTTTTTCAGCTAAAAGAGAATGGTACAACAGTTCTCAAAGAAGTGGCAGCAGGACTTACTACTTTTGCTGCTATGGCCTACATCATTGCCCTGAACCCCATTATCCTATCGGGTTTAGACGGGGGAAGCGGAGCGGTCTACATTGCGACAATTCTATCTAGTGCTATCTGTACTGTCCTGATGGGTCTTATCGCCAATGTTCCTTATGCTACAGCACCTGGTCTGGGTCTTAACTCTTTGGCCGCTGGATTACTGGGAAGTGCCTTAGGCTTCAGTCCGGCAGCTATTCTGGCAATCGTTTTACTATCAGGTTTAATCAATGTCCTGATTACGGTCACAAGCATCAGAAAGCACATTATTAAATCTATCCCGGTATTTTTGCAAAACGCTATCGCTGGTGGTATTGGTATCTTTATCATCTACATCGGCATAGTTAACGTCGGACTGGTTTCTTTTTCATTTATTCCGATGATCAATACCGCAATGGATGTAAAAGTACTGGCTGTTTTTTTAGCTGGGTTAGCTACAACAATCTTTTTACTGATAAGAAAGATTCCGGGAGCCATTTTAATTGGTGTTATCGCTTCTACTCTTGTGGGAATTCCTTTAAACATCACCGCAAGCAGTGGTACATACAATCTTGTCGAAGCCTTCAGCGCTTATAAAGGCTGGTTCGGGATTGCTCTAACACAGGGCTTAGGTGAGCTTTTTGCCAATCCTTCCGGATTTGTTGCTGTTTCAGTAATTATCCTGTCTTTTTCAATTTCCGATAACTTTGATACTATTGGCACCTTTGTGGGAACAGGCAGAACCACCGGTATCTTTACTGATGAAGATATCGAAAAGATGGATACCGGACATGGCTTCAGTTCTAAAATGGATAAGGCATTGTTCGCTGATGCTATTGCTACACCGATCGGAGCCGTATTGGGAACATCTCCTACTACAACCTATGTCGAATCTGCTGCCGGTATCGGTGCAGGCGGTAAGACCGGCTTAGTTTCAATCGTTGTTGGTGTCTGTTTCTTTTTAAGTTTACCGTTTGCTTCACTGGTCAGTGCTATTCCGGCAGCAGCTACTGCTCCGGCACTGG
>JARKSP010000049.1 GCA_029974225.1 Erysipelotrichaceae bacterium | reverse complement strand
ATGTCCTGCTCCTTGCATTGGTGCTATTTCTCAGGAAGAATATAGGCAGATTGTCAAGAGACAGATGCGATTTTTAGAAGGTCATCATGATGAAATTATAGAGGAATTCAAAACAGAGATGAACAATCTTTCCGAAGAGCTAAAATTTGAAGAAGCGGCAAAACTAAGAGACCGCATTCAGGCTATAGAACATATCCAGAAAAGACAGGTGGTTTATTCTCCGGATTCTCGTAATACTGATGTTATAGGTTTTTATCAGGAAGAAAATATTGCCATCTGCGTAGTTCTGCGGATTGTTAATGGGATGATTATTAATAAAGAAGACTATCCTCTGGCTAATGTGGAAGAAAACACTCCTGAAGAAATTTTAGCTGCTTTCCTGAAATTATATTATAGTAACCGAGATGAATTGCCTGATGAGATTCTTTTACCCTTTGAACCTTCTGAAATGGAAGAACTGAATGAATGGTTACATGGAATTATTTCAATCCCTAAACGTGGTGAAAAGAGTCAACTGATAACTATGGCAAAAAATAATGCTTTTCATCTGGTGGAGGAACGCAAATTAGCCCATCTGCGAAAGGCTAATAGAACCATTTATCCTATACAAGAATTGAAAGAAAAGCTTAACCTGCCTAAATTACCCAGAAAGATGGTCTGCCTGGATATTTCTACTATTCAGGGAACTGATACAGTTGCTTCAGCTGTCTTCTTTGAAAATGGGAAACCCAAAAAGAAGTTTTATCGTCATTTCATAATCAAAAGTTTGGACACACAGAATGATTATGCCGCTCTCCAGGAAACTCTAACCCGTTATTTAAAAGAATGTGATGAAAATACTGAAATGCTACCTGATTTGTTCATCATAGATGGAGGAAAAGGACAACTTAATGCCTGCTTGGATGTTTTAAATAATTCTAAATATCCAGATATACCTATAATCTCACTGGCTAAAAGGATAGAGGAAGTCTTTACACCAGCTAATTCACAATCAATAATTTTGCCCAGGTCTGCTTCTGCTTTAAGATTAT
>JARKSP010000117.1 GCA_029974225.1 Erysipelotrichaceae bacterium | reverse complement strand
TAAAATCAGCCCTGGATTAATCGAATCGATGTTCTTATGGTACAGAGAACATCTGTTCGGTGCTTTCAGCACCCCGAATCCCGGTAATTCCAATCTTCAGCTGCTCATCCTTTGGCAAGAGAAACTCAAAAGAAAAGGGGTTATCCGGATTTTTAGATAGATTTGAAACCAGTTTGTTAGTTCCCTGGACACTGAAGGGTATGGTACTTTCTATAAGTTGAATAGTTTTATCAGCATGAGGGTTTTCAAGGGATATTATATACAGGTCCAGAGGGGATGTGGCAGTAATAGTCACTTTTACTGAACGCTGGTTTAAGAAAACATTTGTTGAAAATGCACCATGAAATTGGGGCTTCTCTGTCAATGTGGCTGCTTTGTCTGTTTCAAGGTTTTGACTTATCTGATTAGGGGGTGTCAAGGTCAGCAGAGCTATTACAGCAGCTCCAGCAAACACAAATCGACCTATAAAAAAATGCTTCTGCTGATTTTTAATCCTCGATTTTTGAATACGTAAAAGGCTCGTACGTTTCCAGAGCAAGACAAAGGGAAGGATTATAAAAGAAAATAATAGGCAGTTTCCCAGGTGTGTAGAATCCAGCAATAATAAGAAAGTAAGCCTTTTCCCTTTCATCGTTCCAATGATAAACAGAATCAACAGCTGGACAGGTGCCAGGATAGTACTGAAAAGACTGAGAGAAAATGAATGAACAAAGGACCCGACAAACACCCAAAGCAGGGCCCAGATGAATACGGGCATAAATGATATATCGATAGCAGTAGAGGTTAATAATCCAAGCAAGAGGACTACTATCGCACTGTGGCCATAAAAACTGGAGCGTTTTGGAATTACTATTTTCTGGGTCAGGGGTGAGAGCAGGCTGAACAAAGAAAACCATACTAAAAGAAACACAAAAGCCATTTCCAGGGGAATTTGAGCCCCTGGTCCATTTCTTAGTTGCCAAAGTTTGAATACAAATCTGCTTCCGTAAAAGGAGATTATCAGCAATCCATAATAGACGAGAATTACCCAGGACCGGCGTATAAAAACAATCCAGTGGTGTATAATTGTTCGTCTAAATACTATTGAATATATGGTTAAAAATAAAATAATGATAAAAATGCTGCTTACAATCAATAGTAATGTTGTTCTTTCA
>JARKSP010000103.1 GCA_029974225.1 Erysipelotrichaceae bacterium | reverse complement strand
TACAGAACTGTTCAAATACTTTAAGACCTTCAACTCCACAGAACCTACTTTCAAAATCTCTTACTTTAACGATATTAAATAGTTTTCTGGTATTCTTTTCATCAAAATAAATAGTCGTTAACTCTGGTTCAGATAAGCCTTCTTTGGAAATTTCAACTTTTATTGTCAGAGAATTATTACTTATCTCACCATCAGCAAACACATTTTCCCGGCTGCCGTAATAACGACATAATACAAATTTCTTATTGATTAACATAGTAATAACGCCCCCACTTCTATTAATTTTTTTAAGTGTACTACAACTTTTAATTCATTACAAGATATATTAATCAAGTTCTCAATTTCACAATTTAATTGGCAACAATGTTCATTAATTTGTTTGGAATATAGATGATTTTTCTGATTGTTTTGCCTTCAGTCTGAGCAGAAACAGTCGGTATCTGCAATGCTAATTCTTTTACGGTTTCCTCACTGGAATTCAAAGCCACATTCAATCGGCCTCTTAATTTGCCATTAACCTGAACAACAACCTCTACCTCGTCCACTATCAGTTTAGCCTTATCATATTCCGGCCAGCTTTCATAGGCCAGAGTATCTTTTCCGGTATAATGCTGATGCATCTCCTCACAGACGTGGGGAGCAATCGGACTTAAGATCTTGATAAAGTCAACAATCATATCCCTGTTGACTTTTTCAGCCTTATAGCACTCATTGATAAAAATCATCATCTGAGAAATAGCCGTATTAAAGTTTAGTGAATCAATATCTTCACCGACCTTTTTAACAGTAAAATTAAAGACATAATCCAGTTCAGGTGTTTTATCTTCGACAATCTTGTCAGGTGTTTCCATAATCAGACGCCATACTCTTTCAATCCATCTTCTAGAGCCTTCAACTCCCTGTTCGCTCCAAGGCTTAGAGGCTTCTAGCGGACCCATAAACATTTCATAAAGCCTCAAAGTATCAGCGCCATACAGTCTGACAATGTCGTTTGGGTCAACAATATATTCTGGATAGCGTTTGCCCATCTTGATGCCGTTAGCACCTAAAATCATTCCCTGGTGCACCAGCTTTTTAAAAGGTTCTTTAACCGGAACAATACCCTTATCATATAAGTAGTTGTTCCACATTCTTGAATACAGCAAATGCCCGACCGCATGCTCTGGACCGCCGACATATAAATCAACTGGCAGCCAGTGCTTTAACAGCTTTGGATCAGCAATGGCCTTATCATTTAGCGGATCAATATACCTTAAGAAATACCAGCTGCTGCCGGCACTTCCGGGCATGGTGGAAGTCTCCCTTTTACCCCTTAAGCCATTAACAGTGACATTTACCCAGTCAACTGCACGATCAAGCGGTGCTGATCCACAGACATTAGGTGAATAATCATCCAATGTTGGCAACACCAGAGGTAGCTCGTCTTCTGATAAGGAAATAATACTTCCATCTTCCAGATGAACTATTGGAATCGGTTCGCCCCAATATCTCTGTCTGGCAAAAATCCATTCTCTTAAACGATAATTGACCTGAGAACTGCCTAGGTTATTGTCTTCCAGCCATTTATTCATGGTTTCAATAGCCTCTTCTTTATTCATCCCATTGATAAAGCCTGAATTAATATGCAAGCCATCTTCAGTATAAGCTTCCACACTGATATCTCCACCTTCTAATACTGGAATTATTTCCAGATTGAACTTACTGGCAAACTCATAGTCTCTCTGGTCATGGGCTGGCACAGCCATTATCGCCCCTGTTCCATAAGAAGCCAGAACATAGTCACTGATCCAGATGGGAATCTCTTTATTGTTGACCGGATTGATAGCGTAGGCCCCAGTGAAAACACCGGTTTTTTCCTTGCTCAGATCTGTTCTTTCAATTTCTGATTTACCGGCACAGACTAGCTTGTACTGTTTTACCTTTTGCTTTTGAGCAGCAGCAGTAATCTTATCAACTAAAATATGCTCAGGAGCCAGGACACAGTAGGTAGCGCCAAATAGAGTATCGCTTCTGGTGGTAAAAACACTGAATTTCTCATCAGTACCCGCTACCCTGAAATCTACCTGAGCACCATATGATTTGCCAATCCAGTTTCTCTGAATCTCTTTGGTTGATTCAGGCCAGTCAATTTCCTCTAAACCTTCCAGTAATCTATCAGCATACTTAACAATGTCAATTACCCATTGCTTCATGTTCCTTCTGATGACCGGATAGCCGCCACGTTCACTTTTACCATCGACAACCTCATCATTGCTTAAAACACAGCCCAGCCCTTCGCACCAGTTGACCGGCATATCGATATATTTGGCCAAACCATCATCAAACAGAAGCTTAAAGATATATTGAGTCCATTTATAATATGAGGCATCACAGGTAGAAATCAGACGGTCCCAGTCATATGAAAAACCCAGATTTTTTAGCTGGTCGGTAAAGAACTCAATGTTTTCTTTAGTAAACTGTTCAGGATGATTACCGGTACTGATGGCATATTGTTCAGCCGGCAAGCCAAATGAGTCAAAGCCCATCGGATGTAAGACATTATAGCCTTCCATTCTTTTCTTTCTAGAAACAATGTCCGTTGCAGTATATCCTTCCGGATGACCGACATGCAGTCCCTGACCGCTTGGATAGGGAAACATATCTAAGGCATAGAATTTAGGCTTAGAAAAATCATAGGCATCTGTTTCAAAAGTTTTGTTTTCTTCCCAGTATTTTTTCCATTTGGTTTCGGTGATTTCGTGATTGTAACTCATAATAATTCTCCTTCTTTAAGAAAAATAAAAGGTGCTACTCTAAGGACCCTTGCGGGCGGTACCACCTTAGTTGACCTCTTTGTCCACTCAAAATGACTTTAACGCAGTCCTACGTCAGCTCATAGGGTGAGTTCGGCTAACTGTCTGCTGATTTCCATCAACCATCAGCTTTCTGTAAAGACCAGTTTTACTTACTATTCCTAATCAACACTGCCTATATTTTAGTAATTGTACTGCTAAAAGTCAAACTAATCCTTGAAATAATCAATCAGAATTTCTTTCATATAATTGTATCTTCTAGCATAGCTGTTATCAATTCTAATTAGATCAAAACCGTATTTTTTACAGATTTCATTCTTCCTTCTATCTCTATCTTTAACCTTTTCATCAGAATAATGTTCCTTGCCATCAAGTTCAATCGCAAATATTGGCATTTCCTGATTGCTGAAGTCTTTTTGATAAACCACAAAATCAAATCTTCCGGTATAAAATAAATCATTATAATTATTGCCGTCATTAAAGACATGATTAATCGGAACCTCCCTGTGGACAGTACATCTTAAACCATTTCTCAGCACATTTGATAAGGCGTGATTTAGATTTACCAGGAGTGCTTCTTCCGTTTCTGTACTGTATGGTTTTATTCCTAAAGCTCTGGATCTGTTCTCTAAAGCAGTGACTTCATACTGCCCCTGGCTTTTAACATATTGAACCAGCTCATATAAGTCATCCTGACCATGTTTATCCAATTGATGCAGTCTGTCAATGTGCTGCTGACTGCCAAAAATTACCAGTTTGTTTTTGGCTCTGGAAGTAGCGACATTAATCAGCTCCCGATTGTTTTTAAGCCATTCATAAGTTTTACCAATAGTTTTATCCGTTAGACAGAGAGAAAACAGAATTTCATTTTTTTCATCACCTTGAAAAGCATGCACTGTACCACAGGTAACATTTGAAATCTGATAGTCTCTCAGTTTTTGTGCTATTAACTGTTTTTGCTTTGCAAACGGGGTTATTATTCCTATCTGTTTATCCTGATTTGCCAATATGTAGGCAATAATTGCTTCAGCTTCTTTTGGTGCCGTATTTCTTGTTGGGGTTTCATTATCAGTAACCTCTTTAAATACCAGAGGATTAACACTTTCCGTTTTCGAATTAATAACCAGTTTGGAATTATAATACTTCACATTATTGAAATCGATTATTTTTTTATGGCATCTATAGTGATGAGATAGTAATATTTCCGAAGAAACTGCATCAACTGATAGATAGGTCTTATAGATAGAGTTCTTTATATAATCATATTCATCAGTAATCTGATATTTTTCTTTTAACATAATATTATCTTTTTCATCAAGCAGAATTACCGGATTCAATTGCTGCGGGTCACCAACCAGAACCAGATTTCTTCCCCTTAGTATGGGAATTAAAGAAACAGCGATATTACACTGACTGGCCTCATCGATTACTACCATATCAAAATATACATCGGGATTTCCCAATTTACCGGCTGAAATACAAGTGGTGGTGATGATAGGAAAAATCTTAGTAAATTTTCTTAAATTATCACCGTTAGAAAGATAGCGATTAAATAATTTGACTCTTTCTCCCTCATCTTCCAAAAAAATTATCTGCATTAAATCGCTATATCTGGGCTCTAATAGGGCTTTTAAAAACTTTATCGAGGCATAGTAAAGATATCCTTTAAAAATCCGGTCCTCGACAACATAGTCTAAGGCCTCTTCATTGGTGATTTTGCCAATTTCATTTATTCGATTGTTAATCTTTTCCAGTTGAACACCTTGAAGCTGAATCTGATAATTTAAATTATCATTTGTTTCCAGCATCTTCTCAATTGTTTCTTTTCTCTCTTTTAATTCAATAATCTCATCATACTTTTTCATTAAATCACTTAGTTTTTTGGCATTGGCAAAAGTATCAGACTCAAGTTTTTCAAGAATATTATCATCTGCATTTATTTCTCTTATATATAAATATAAATGTTTTATATAATTGGTTGCTTCTAAAACTTTTTCGTTATTACCCAATCTGATGATTGGAAATGGTATTTTATTATTTTCATAAACCATTGATACCATCTTATCAACAACCGAATCCAACGGATGATTATTATATGAAGAAAAAAGTAAAGTTTTTTTATTATAAAAAGCTGTCAAAATGGTATTTATTATTGTACTGGTCTTTCCCGTCCCGGGTGGTCCCTGAACATAAGTTAAAGGATATTTCAGCGCATTGTAAATTGCCAGTAACTGGTCCAGGTTAACCTGACGATTAAAAAGAGCTATGGGATAATCTTTCCTTCTGACCGGCAGTTTTAAAAATTCGCCAAAGAAGGCAGCAACAGGTTTTTCTACTTTATTCTCCCTATATCTATCGACAATAAAATTATACTGATCAGATAAATCAACAAGCATTTCTCTGCCGATGGCAATAAGATAAGGCATGTCATCAATAGCTTCTTCTTTGTTGATGTTCTCAGCAATACAGTCCTCTATTGATTTTAAATTATTAGAAAAATCCTCCAGCAGATACAATTGGTCATTATCCAGAAATCTGTTAATACTGTATTTTGTGCCTTCAATTGTAAACTCTTTACAGACTGTTATTTCCCGGTCAGCTCTCAGCTTTTTGTTCTTTACATCTAAAAACAATTTGCGATAAGCCAGAACATACAGCCCTTCTTTAGTATAGATGCTTAAAATGTTCAGACACAGCTGTCTGTATTTTAAGTTTGTATTTTTCATATCATTTTGAAATGACCTTACTATTTCTAAAAACTGATAGTCATCCAGTGTAAGGTCTCCACGCTTTATTTTTTCATCGTCTATTTTACTGATAAGAGCATATTCACACTCAAACGGACTGTTATCTAACCGCTGACAATCATTAAGATAGTTAAGAATTTTCATATTATAAACATTATCAAAAATCCTGCAGTATCTGCTCGGATTATCTTCGATATCATCCTTTAATTTTTTTGAACCCTTATTATAAGATCCTTCGATAATTTCTGCTGATAAAATATTATTCAGGTTAATCTTTAATTCTGTCAACTGCCCAGTGCCGATATGCAGACCATCCACAATTAAAAATATTGGTCGACCCAACAGAATTTCTTTTGTGGCAATCCAATACCTGGTATGTTGTTTTGAAACATTTCGGTATTCAATGCTGATCCACTTTTCTTCAAAAATGCCTTTAAATATAACTCTGTTAATATAATTCATATTTAATTTTCTCTATAATTTATAGTAACACACCATTTTTAAAATATCTATTGATTTGAAAAAACAGAAATTAGTTTATATAATAAAACTATGATAAGAACTAAGTTAAAAAACCGAAAACTGCCAGATTATAATTTAGCTGAAGAACTGATTAATTCCATCTCTCATGGCATTGGAACAGTCTTTGGCATTATCGTTTTAATTCTATTGATTATAAAATCAATCCAGAATAGAAATGTTGCTCAGCTGATTACCGGAATAATCTATGCTTTTTCCCTGATTGCTCTATATATCAGCTCTACCGTCTATCATGCTGTGACTGACGAATTCACTAAAAAAATTATGCAGATAATTGATCACTGTATGATCTATATCCTGATTGGCGGCAGCTATACCCCAATACTGGTCTGCAGAATCATGAAAATAAGTCCGGTTAAATCAATTGTTCTGCTGGTTATTATCTGGATTATTATTGCGATATCTGTAGCACTTAATTCTATTGATTTATATAAGTATCGCGTTTTCGCTCATATTTCCTATATTGCCTTAGGCTGGATTGTTTTGACAATTCTAAAGGATACCTATATCGCTCTAACTCATGACGGCTTTATGATTTTGCTGTATGGCGGTATTGCCTATACTGTCGGAGCCGTTCTTTATGGCATCGGCTCAAAGATAAGATATTTCCATTCAATCTTCCATTTCTTTGTTTTAGCCGGCTCCATCATTCAGTTTATCAGCATTTATTTATATGTCTTTATTTAATAATTTTTCAGCTAAACACAAAAAAATTACCCGAGGGTAATTTTTTTATTGGAAGTAATGGTTTCCGCCTAATTCATAGGTTTTCTGACATAGTCAACTGCACGGACAACAAAATTACTGTTTAGGGCACAGTTACCATTAACATACATAATCTCCAGTCCATTGTAAGTGAAGATGTCGGTATCAGGATTAACTTTCTGATAGATATCCCATAGCATTTCGTTATCATAATCATAATTTTCAAACGGAGAAGAATAACCCAGATTGATGTAGCTGTACTGCAGATTTTCTACCACTTCATTTAATGGCATATGACCATTGGCATATACTGTTCCCCAGTGATCATACCAGCCACACCAGCTATTATGCCAGTACTGGGTATAGGGATCATGTTCCAGCTGTTTCCACCATTCTTCCTTTCCTTCCTGCTGAATAAGGCCATTATACTTTCTGTCTAATTCAAGATGATAGATAAAGAAATCGGAAAACCAGTCATAATAGTAACACTCTCTGGAATGTCCATCTTCAGCATATTTATAGATCATATTGATATAATGGTGAAAATAATAGGTCTGTTTTTTAAAGCCTACACTTATTTCGATTCGAAAAAAATGATTATCTTCATCAGTTATCTCTCCGGATTCAGGAAAAGCCATATCATAAAATGTAGCATTATTAAAAAACTCAAGATACTTTTTAGCCTCACTGTAACTTAGCCTATAATTGTATTTATCTCCGTATATTGAACTTGGCGGAGCATAGATTTCCACCTGATACCAGGAAAGGTAGATGCTTAAAGCTGAAATTACAACTAAAACTGCCAGTAATAATCCAATTTTCTTTCTTTTCATTTCTAAACCTCAATTATTATTTGTTAAACAATTATTCTGATAATAAGTTTATTAAACTGCCTCTATAAGGTAATAATAACATAAACTTCCTAAAATATTTATTAAATTCTATCTCTGATAAGAAAATTCAGACATAAAAACAAAATGCCTTTTAGCACTTTGTTTCTTATTCCAGTTGCGCTTTGCCCGTATACAGCTGATAGTATCGCCCCTGTAATTCTAATAATGCATCGTGGTTTCCTCTTTCAATGATTTCACCATTTTCCAGAACAACAATAGTGTCAGCATTTCTGACGGTTGACAGACGATGAGCAATCACAAAGACTGTTCTTCCGGCCATCAGTCTATCCAGACCGTTTTCAATCAGTCTTTCGGTATGAGTGTCAATTGAACTGGTTGCTTCATCAAGTATCAGTACCGGTGGATTAGCAACCGCTGCTCTGGCGATGTTTAACAGCTGTCTTTGACCCTGAGACAGGTTGTTGCCATTGGCTGTCAGCGTGGTGTTATATCCCTGGGGCAAACGGCTGATGAAACTGTCAGCATTGGCCAGTTTTGCGGCTTCTATACACTGCTCGTCGTCGGCCTGTAAATTACCATAGCGGATATTATCCATGACAGTTCCGGAAAACAGATTTGTCTCCTGCAGTACCATTCCCAATGATGAACGCAGTGAATCTTTTTTAATCAGTTTGATATCAATACCATCATAGGTGATTCTTCCTTTATTTATATCATAGAAGCGGTTGATCAGGTTGGTGATAGTGGTCTTACCAGCTCCGGTTGAACCTACAAAGGCAATCTTCTGACCTGGTTTGGCATGCAGACTCACCTGATGCAGAACTGTCTTTCGCTCTTGATAACCGAAGACCACTTCATCAAACCGGATATCACCCTTCAGTTCAGTTAAACTGTGGCAGACAGGATTCTTCCAGGCAAAGATACCAGTTCTTTCCTTTGTTTCTGTTAGATTGCCTTCTTCATCCCTAAGCGCATTGACCAGCATTATTTTTCCATCATCAGCCTCATCTGGAGAATCGATAATTCTAAAGACTCTTTCCGCTCCGGAAATAGCTGTCATCATGCCATGAAACTGGCTGGACAGATTATTGACAGGCCCAGATATCTGTCTGGTATATAATAGAAAACTTGATAGAGCTCCTAAAGTAAAGGTCCCTTCTATTGTCATCTTAGCTCCCAGTACCGCTACTACCGCATATAGGCAGTAGGAAATGTTGACATTTATCGGCATCAGCATACCAGCTGAAGTATGAGCCCTGGATGCCGCATCGAACACCTTGCGGGCATAGACCTCAAATTGCTCAATGGCTGCCTTTTCATGCTGGAAAACTTTGACAACCTTCTGTCCCTGAAACATTTCCTCAACATAGCCGTTAATATCACTATTGCCTTTCTGAACTTCCATAAAGTATTTTCGACCGTTTTTACCTAAAATGTAAATGACAGCAGCCATAATTGCCATCGCCACCAGAGATACCGCAGTCAGCATGGTGTTCAGTTTAAACATCATAAACAATACACCAGCAACACTTATGGAAGTTGAGATAAAGGCTGGTAAAGTATCAGCTATTAACGGCTTCATGGTATCGATGTCATTGGTATAAAAATTCATTAATTCACCATGGGTATGGCTGTCAAAGAAACTGACTGGCATATTCTGCATTTTGGCAAACAGCTGGGTTCTAACATCATTTAAAAGACCGGTTGAAATAATCGACATCAGTTTTCTCCAGATGTAAGAGGCTGTGATGCCGGTAAGATAAATAAGGGACATAAAGGTCAGCATACTGATAAACTGTGTCAGATCAGAATCCTGCTGGCCAATATAGGGAACTATATGATCATCAATAATCGGAGCAAAGAAGTAGGAAGAGGCCACATTGGTTAAAGAGCCGATGATGATACAGACAAATACTGTTATCATCGCTAATCTGTATTTTGACAGATATTTAAATATTCTGGCCACCGTAGCCGGGATGTCATCTACTCTAGAAGTTCGAATTTGACGATAACGGCGATTCTCGCTCATATTATTCACTCACCCCCTTCAGCTGGGTATGATATAAGTCAGCATAGACTTCATTGATCTCTAATAGTTTTTCATGGGTGCCAATATCAGTAATCCGACCATCCTCCAGCACTATAATCTTATCTGCATCCATTACTGAAGCAATGCGCTGAGCAATGATGATAACTGTCATCTCCGAAAGTTTTTCTTTAAGAGCCTGGCGGATTCTTTTATCCGTATCGGTATCCACCGCACTGGTAGAATCATCTAAAATAATAATCTTAGGATTTTTAAGCAGAGCTCTGGCAATGGTGAGTCTCTGCTTCTGCCCTCCTGAAACATTGACTCCACCCTGTCCCAGCTCTGTCTGATAGCCTTCAGGAAAAGACATGATAAAATCATGAGCCTGGGCAACTTCTGCGGCGGCAACTATTTCTTCAAAGGCAGCATTCTCATTTCCCCATAACAGGTTTTCTTTAATGGTGCCGCTGAACAGGACATTCTTCTGCAGCACCACGCCAATATCTTTTCTCAGGTTTTCTAGTCTATAATCTTTCACATTGTGACCGCCAACGATCACATTGCCTTTGGTGACATCATACAGTCTGGGAATCAGCTGTACCAGCGTCGTTTTACCGGAGCCCGTTGAACCGACAATGCCAACTGTTTCTCCTGAAGCAATCTGCAGATTGACATCACTTAAAGTCATTTTCTGAGCATCCTTGCTGTAGGCAAAACTGACATTTTCAAATCTGACTGAACCATCTTTCAAAACCAGGCTTTCATCACTTTCATCATCGGTGATGTCAACAACTTCATTTAACACTTCCTTAGCTCTGTCAACGGAAGCCTGAGCCATGACAATCTGCATCATAATCGAAGACATCATCATCAGTGAAAACAGAATCTGCTTCAGATAGGAAAGATAGCTCATAAACTCCCCGACACTCATCATTCCATTGATGATGTAGTTTCCTCCCAGCCAGCTGACCGCAATCATACAGCTGTACATAACCAGGTTAAATAAAGGGTCATTGAGTAAAACAATCCTTTCAGCTTTTCTCTGAAAGTCTCTGACATTTTCCGAAGTATTCTTAAATTTATTTATTTCAAATTTTTCTCGAACAAAGGTTTTAACTACTCTGACAGCAATAAAGTTTTCTTCCAGCTTTCCGTTCATATCATCATACTTCTTCATTAGAACTTTAAAACGCGGATGAGCATTATAGGCAATCAGAAACAGGCCTAAAGCCAAAACTGGAATAGCCACCCAGAAAATCACAGCTAAAGACCTGTCAATTCTATAGACCATTAAAGCACTGAAAAAAAGATTTATCGGTGCTCGAAACAACTGTCTGACAATGGCAATATAGGCCATTCTCAGCATTCTCATATCCCTGGTCAGTCTGGTCACCAAAGAAGGAACTTCAAATCTTTCTATATTGGCAAAGGAATAGGTATTGATTTTTTTAAACATTGCCATCCGGATGTTATATACAAATCCGCTGGAAGCTGTTGCACTGGTATAGCCTGCTAAACCACCGCTGACCATTGCACACATGCTCAAAGCCACCATTACCAGACCCATTCTGATGATGTAGCTGATATCTGCCCCATCAGCACCGTTTACGCCGACATCAATGATCCTGGACATAACAAAAGGAATAAGCACATCAAAAAGAACTTCCAGTATCATTAAGATAGGAGTCAGAATGGCGGCGGTTTTATATCTGCCAGTATATTTAAAAACTAAACTAAACACCAGAGACCTGCTTTCTATTAAAAAATATGTTACTTCTGCAACATATTTATTTTACTCCTTTTATATCTGCAATTCAATTAACTAGTTAACTTTTTTTAAAAACATTCACTATCTTTTTAAGATGGTGTAATCCTTCAGTTCTTTGGACAGTTTTTTGTAGTCAGGGCAGATTTTTTCCAGCTGCTGATAGAACCTTCTCTGATGATTACCCTCTGTGAAATGAACTATCTCATGGTAAATGACATATTTAATCAGATTATAAGGCAGACAGGCTAAAAGATAATTCAGGATAATCAGATTTTTTTTGCTGTAGCAGCAGCCCCAGCGACTTTTATAGAACTTGAAGTCTAAATCAAAATCAATTCCCAGCTCATCCTTGGCTTCCCGGACATATTGAGTCAGGATAGCACACAGCTGCTTTTTATAATCTGAGCTGATGCTTCTGATACTGCTGCCATAAAGCATCAGATTATTATCTCTAATCAGAAATCGGCTTTTTTCTCTGGTAAAGATCTGCAGGTTATACTTTTTCCCCAGAAAATAGATCTCATCATCATTCTGTAAATCATAGTTGACATTTATTCTGGGATCATTAAGCTTTTTATCGATCAAGTCTTCATTTCTGCGAACACAATTTTCTATCATAAACTTAGGAGTAAGAACTGGAGCATACACAAAAACCTGTCCATCTTCAACTTTAATGGACATCGTTTTTCTATTGCTTCTTTTTAATTCATATTTAACTGACATACTCTTCCCACTCTTTCATCAGATTGATTATTTCATTTTTCTTTTCATCTATTTCCTCTTCCAGCTGGTTCAGCTTCTGATAATCATGATAATACTCTTCTTCAAAACGCAAGGATTTAAGATCCTGAAGCTGCTCTTCAGCTCTTGTTATCTGCCTTTCCAGAGATTCAGCCCTTTTTCGGTTTTCTCTTTCTGTTTTGGCATCAGCAGTTTTTTCTTCTCTGGTTTTCTCCTCTTTCTCGCCATACTCAATATTAGCGGTTTTTTCTAAGTATTCCTGATAATTCAACTGGTAGTAGCCGGTCTTTTCACCATCGATATATAGAATCTGATTGGCCAGCTTATTGACAAAATATCTATCATGACTGACAAAGATAACCGTACCATTATAATCCAGCAGAGCCTTTTCCAAGGCTTCCTTGCCGGCAATATCCAGATGATTGGTCGGTTCATCCAGAATCAGCAGATTGGCTTTAGAAAGCATTATTTTACACAGCAGTAATCTGACCTTTTCTCCACCGCTTAAGACATCACAGGTTTTAAAAACATCATCAGCGGTAAACATAAAGTTTCCTAAGACTGTTCTGATCTGAGTATGATCATACTCAGGATATAAATCCCATAATTCATCAAGCACTGTTTTATCAGAGCTGACTTGAGCCAGTGACTGGTCAAAGTAAGCCACCTCTATCTGATGACCATACATAAAATCACCGGCCAGCGGAGGAATCAAACCCATAATAGTCTTTAAAAAAGTACTTTTGCCTAAGCCATTGGGTCCAATGACGCCTAATTTATGACCCGATAAAACCTGCAGATTAATTTTGCATAAAGTCTGATCATAACCGATTTCCAGATTATCAACAACCAGTACCGTATTGCCGCCCCTGATGTTTTTTTCAAAGTGCAGTTTCAGCTTTCTTCTGTCCTGCCCCGGTTTTTCAACTAATGTCATCTTTTTAAGATAGCTGATTTTGCTTTGAGCAAAAGCAGCTTTGTTCTTTTTATATCTGAACTTCTCTATCAGCTGTTTTAGTCGCGCTATTTCCTCCTGCTGGTTTTTGTAGGCAATCTGCTGACGGTTAAACTCCAGCTGTTTCAATTCTACAAATCTGCTGTAGTTTCCAACATAATGGTTAAGTCTGTTAAACTCAAATTCATATACTTCACTGACTACCTTATCCAGAAACATTCTGTCATGGCTGACAATAACCAGCGCATGAGGATATTTCTGCAGATATCCTTCCAGCCACTGCACTGTCTGAATGTCCAGATGGTTGGTCGGTTCATCTAAAAGCAGAATATCCGGCTGTAGAAGCAGCAGTCTGACAAAAGCAATTCTTGTCTTCTGTCCACCAGAAAACTCGCATATTCTCTTATCTGAATCTTCAGGCGAAAAGCCAAACCGGGTTAAAAGCATAGCCTGCTGCTGTTCATAGCTGTAGCCGTTATGACATTCGAACTGATGCTGCAGAAAAGCCAGTCTGGCCAGCAGTTCTTCCGAGTAATTCTGCTCCAGCTGTTTAACTACCTTTTTAAGCTGCTCTTCAATTTCTAAGATATGTCGGTATATTTCGTCAAAAGATTCTCTGACTGTCTGCTGTTCATCTTTAAAAGCCTGTTGAGACAGATAGCCAATTGAAATGTTGCCATCGATAGTCAGCTGTCCCTGATCCAATGAATATTCACCGCTGATAATTTTTAAAAGGGTTGTCTTGCCACAACCATTTCTTCCGATTACTGCTATCTTTTCATTAGATTTAATCTGGAAATCAACATCTTCAAACAGTATTTCACCACCAAAACTCTTGCTTCCGTTTTTAATTTTCAACAACATCTATGACTCCATTAAAATAGCCAATTTAATTGGCTATCTGTAAATACTCTAATACACCTTTGACAATCGCATTGGCAACCTTGTCTTTCTGCTCATTCCACAAACTTATCGCGCCACCATCAGACATATCAGTCGTAATAATCTGGATGGTATTGATACCATATCTGTTATTGTAGGCAAAGGTATTGGTCTGAGCGCTTTCTGAGTAAGTGCCAGCCGATAAAGCCATGCCGCCCGCTTCTCTGATTTCATATTGCAGATCTGTTACGCCATCATCATCAACATCACATTTAAACAGATAATTTTCATCAGGGAAAATTTCAGTTTCTTCAAAAATACGGTCAAATACCGCTTTAGCCAGTTTTCCTGCCGATCTGTTGGCAAACATGATGCCGATATTGCCATAATAGTCCATATCTAAATGAATCATGTACTTAGCTCCACTGCTGTAGGCTTTTTCTAAGGTGCCGCCTTTACCGTAATACTGAATGTCCTGGCCAAATTCATCTTTCAGGATTAAAACCTTTAAGCCTTTAGCTTCTAAATCAGCCTTAACCTTTAGGGCCAGTTCATATACCTGCTGAGCTTCAACAAAGTCTCCAACCTGTTCACCTACCAGTGAAATCCCAGTCATTGTCAAAGCAGGAGATGTAGAGATAGCGATGTCATACTGCGGATATTCCTCAGCAACAGTCACCTTGATGTAGATATAGTTGTTATCCAGTACGCCCGTCAGAGGTTTTCTTTTATCAGTATTAATTTCATCAAATAACTGCCTGTCAGCAATTATTTCAACCTTATAGTTTTTGCCATAGCGGGAAACAGTATAGAAGACATTATTAAAAGATAAAACCGTTTCGTAATAAGCACGATGAGTAACATCACCATCAACGATATATAGGCTGTAAAAGCCGGGAGTTAGTTTATTTAAACTGATCTGACTGTCTATATCCCTGGTTAAATCAGCAAAAATAACCACATTATTAGAATTGATCAAATCTTTTAAAATCACAGTTTTACCATTTAAAGTATTGGATTTGGTAATATCATCACCATAACTTTCAAAATACAGGTTTAATGATTCACCATAAAAATTGTAGTCCCTGATTAAAATCGGCTGACTTCTATCTTCACCGTTAACAATTTCCAAAGTCTTTTTACCGTTGTAATTCCCAATAGTATAGATCTCATAATCGTCTTTCGAACCAAACAATCCTACTATCAGCGAAATCAATAGATATGATACTAGAAAAACACCAAACACTAAAGGAACAACAACATTCCACTTTATCTTAACTTTTTTACCTAGCATAACAACTCCTCCATTATTTAATTATACTATTTACACCAATAAAAGTGAATAAATAAATATCAGCGGAATAATCTAAAAAAGTGTGTCTTCAATTACACACTTAGTATCTGACCACTGTAGTTTTTCTAAAAAAGGATATTATCTTTTATTGTGCTTAAATTCAACATAGAAATTGTAGAGAACAATATAAAGCGTAACAGCAGCAAAAGAAATTCCCACTGCTATTCCCACACCATAGTACCAGGGATAGCTTTTCAGGTTGAACCTCTGCTCAATAATATAATAGATTACCATCGCTATACCAATTACGACAAACTGGCCCCAGCGATTCATAAAAACATCAATCTCATCAATGTTATATTTTCTGCCCTCGAAATAATAGAATCTTTCATTTTTTCTTATTGCTTCTGCCATAAGATTTGCTCTTGTTTCCTTCATAATTATCTTCCTTCTTTCTGTTTCCTATTGATATAAATATATATAATATAATA
>JARKSP010000079.1 GCA_029974225.1 Erysipelotrichaceae bacterium | reverse complement strand
AGAAAGTAGAAAACGTTTCCAGTTTTACCATCTTTGCGGCCAAAATCCGGATCATCAAGATTACATTCGGCTGCCGCATACATTACTTCATTGGGAAACAGATTATAAGGCAGTTTCTGACGGGCATCAGTTCCCGCTACAATCTGTTCAGCACATTCTAATACTTCATCCGCAAAACCTTTCTGCCACCATAAACCATTATGCAAGCGCATAATACGGTCATATCTGTCATCAAAGGTCTGCAGATATTTTAATGATTTAACCAGATCTGAAGCGGTGGAAGTTGACCATAAGCCTGATTTTCTTCCTACGGCATCACCATAAATCATAACCCTGTCTTCAATCATCAGAAACATCGAACAGCCTGGTGTATGCCCTGATACCTCAACCACCTGTAAGGTGGTGCCACCTAAATCGATAATATCACCATCTTTATAGGGAATCAGTTCGCCTTCAAATTTAGGAGCCAGCTCTTCAATGGTCACATCAGGATATCCTCTGGCGATCAGTTTAGCCAGTCGCTCCTCCTTCTCTTCCGCTACAAAGGTAGCAAAGTCCTTGGCATTCAGATAGGCTCTGTCCCACCAGCCCAGACCGTCAACATGGTCATAATGAGAGTGTGTTAGCCAGACCTCATAGGGCTTATCAGTCAGTTTATCAACATACTCTTTCAGATTACCGACTCCATTTCCGGTATCTAACAGAATTGCTCTATCTTTTCCTTCAATCAGCAGCATATAAACATCATGCTCCATAATCTGAATCACATTGTCCATAACTCTTTCATGAGTAAATCTTCCCATTTTTAATCTCCTTTAGCCTTAATCTATTTTTCAATAATTTCTACAACTTCTCCAATATACATTCGATGTGGAGCCTCTTCGGTATAATACCTTTTTATAACCGCCTCGGGCATCTGATTGATATCCAGATCCTGGTAGTAGATCTTTTTTAAAACGATTGTACAGTCTGCCTCCTTAAAACTCATTGATCCATTCACCTCAATCGGCGTTAAAGCAGTCAGGGCAACCTTATAAGTATCCCTACCTGACCTTGTTCCTAAAACTGATAGATCTTTTTTATATTTTTCATCATAAAAACTGACCGTAAAATAGTCATTTTCATTTAAGAAATTATAAGTATAGCGACAAGGTTTAACATAGATAGTCACTATCGGTCTTGACCAGATGGTTCCCATGGAACCCCAGGCTACAGTCATCGTATTGAAATTATCCTTATTACCGGCAGTTATCAAAGCCCAGTGCTGGTAAAACTTCTCAAATGGATTAATTAACTCTTTCATATAAACTCCCCTTTTTTCAATATCGTCATATTCTTTACATATACTGTTTTTAATACAAAACAGACAAAAACACTACCGCCCTTATAATCATATTTTTAAACTTGAAATTATTATAAAAGCTACATAGATTATCACTTACCTATTACCGCAACAGGTATGAACATATAATCCTTTCCTGTTTTCGGGCAGGTAAAATCATGGATGCCGCCAGCTAAATCAATGTTACTGAAAGTCAAATAATCCAGCACTTTTAAAAGAGCATCTTCCTTATCAGTTAAAATACGAAGAAATTTATAACCTGGAATAACCCATTTGGTCCAGCCGGCAGGTGGCTGAGCATCGTCATTACACTCTACTCCGGCCAGATATAGACCTTGAGTGTAATTCTTTTCCCAGGGCTTAAAGCTGTAAGAAAAATCATTCATTACTCCCCAGAAACCCAACAGATTGCCATCTTCATCTTTTTTGGCCAAATGTTCAATCTCCTGGAAATGATCACTGAAATCATTCCAGAGCTTGAGAATAAATTTTTCACCGTCCAAAGTTGAACCTTCCTTACCTATTACAACAAAAGACTCCTTGATACATTTTTCTATTTTCATATTTATCCTTTCATTTTTATTAACATCTGCTATCTCTATTATAGCTCAATATCAGCCATCCAAAAAGAAAAATATTAATTCACCAGTGATGTTTTACCAGAAACAAAAAGAGCTGTAACACTCTCAGATAACCTTTAAATCATCCGTTCTGTACAACTCTTTTCTTTCAAATTTAGCTATAAATTATTTTAGTTGCCTTCTTTTTTGGTTTTTTCCAAATAATCAAGAAGGGTATAAAACAAGTCTTTCGCCTTAATTCGACAGAGAGCACCAGCTGCCGAAGATACTTCATCATATTTTTCAACCTGGTCCTTGCGAATATTCTTGCCACTGATCAGTATTGGAACCGGATCTCCGCTGTGTTCTCTTCTTTCACATGGTGTTGAGTGATCCGCTGCTAAAGCAATAATGACATTGCCAACATCAGCATTTTCCAGTTTCTTCATTACATAACCTAACAGCTCATCAAATTTTTCAATGGCCTGAACTTTCCCTTCCGGCTTATTGTCGTGTCCCATTAAATCTGGAGCTTTAAAATGAAGAACTACAAACTCATTGTCTTTTAGCGCTTCTACTGCAAGTTCGGCTTTTTTATCAATATTAGTATCGATATTACCGGTAAAGCTTGGGTGTGTCATCGTTGAAAATCCAGCTAATCTGGCAACGCCAAGCACTGTTGACTCTTCTGCCACACAGCAGGCTTTAAATTTCAGCTGCTGAGCGACTTTCTTGATATCAGGCATACTGCCGGCACCACGAGTCAGTATATAGTTGGCCGGAAATAAACCTTCCGCAACTCTTTCTTTGTTAACCGGATGATCAGACAGGATTCTATGAGCACGTTTCTGGAATTCTGAAAGAATTCTAGCAGTCTTCTTAGCTTCTTCACTGTCATCTTTTGCCTGTGGTTCTTTAACCGCTACCTTTTCAATTTTAGGGTCCGTATCAGTAATTTTATCAGAGAGCCCTGGACCTCTTAAAACTAAAACAGCACGATGCTCGGTAGCTTCCTTAAACAGAACCGTTACATCTTCAATCTGCATACCGCTTAAAGCAGCAGCCAGTTCCCTTGTCCCCTGTCTGATTCGACCGGCACGACGATCAACGACCTTAATTTCATCGTCAACCGTACCAAAGTTACTGCGAAAAGCCACATCTCCGGTAAGCAGTTCAACACTTTCACCAAAAGCTTCAATCGGGCCACGGCCAGGATAATCTTTTAAATCATATCCAAACAGGCACATATGTCCCAGGTCTGTACCGACAGGAGTTCCTACCTGATACAGATCCATAATCCCACTTTGACCTTCTTTAGCTAATTGGTCTAAATGAGGTGTGTTTGCATATTGCAAAGGGGTTTTCCAGCCTAAGACTTCACAAGGACGGTCACCGACACCATCAGCAATACAAAGTAAAATTTTATTTTTCACACAATCCTCCTCTATTCTAAAATTGATTTAATAAGTTATTCTTACTCTAATACTATACTACTATATGAATCCAGGTAAAATAAACCAGACTACAAGAAATAGCGCCAAATAGACACATGACTAAACCATAGATTAATTCATCTTTAACATCAAAGTATCCGGTACCAAAGTAAAGCGTATTAACTTTAGAATGCGGTGGCAGAGTAACTGTATAGGCAATACCGTATGAACAGACAAGTGCCAATGGAACTGGATCAATACCAAGCTGTTTAGCCAATACAATGATTGATGGAATCAGAATTGTAGTACGGACAGTTTTACTTGTAAAGATCAGATGGCTGAAGATAGTGATAAAGATCAGCGCTACAGCGACAACTCCTGGCGGCAATCTATCCAATCCTGTTGCGTTAATCATCTTGTCGATAACCCAGGTAGCAGCACCGGTATCATTGACCGCATTACCAACAGCATAAGCACCAGCTGAGAAAATCATCAGATCCCACTTAATATCAGCCTGTTTCCAGGTAATAACACCGACACCAGGCAGTAAGCATAGCAGCATACTTAAGACAGCAGTCTGTTCAGTTGACAGCTCAAAGCCGAACCAGTCCTTCTGATAATCTCCAGTTGCCCAAGAAAGAAGGGTAAACAGGAAAATCAGAGCAGCTTTCTTTTCAGCTACCGTCATTGGGCCCAATTCTTCCAGCTGTCCTCTAAGTGCAGCACCGATGTCGCCAACTGCTTCAGTAAACTCATCTTTGTAACGATACATAAACAGACCGGCAATAAAGGTTAAAACAACTGTTAAGATTGCCTGTGGTATAGAACCTAGAATCCATTGCAGATAGCCAAGGTCTCCACCGGCCTGCTCATTAATAAAGCCAATTGCCAGTACCTGAGCAGAAGTTGCAGTCATAACGACAGATGTTGCAATCGCGTTGGTCTGAACTCCCTGCAGCATCATCAGTTTACCAAATTTGCTCTTGCCAGGAGCAGCTTTAAATATCTCTAAAATTACCAGGGTGATAGGAACCAGTAATGAAGCTCTTGCGGTTGTTGATGGAACAAAGAAAGCAAGAATAAAGTTAACAATCGCAAAAACAATTAGTGTCTGCGTTGGAGATTTAGCCAGTTTTGTCACTAGCGTCAGAGCGATACGTTTACCCAGGTTGGTAGAACTCATCGCTGATGTCAGAACGAAGGCAGCGACCATCAGCCAGATAATATCAAACCCTAAACAGCCAAAAGCATCTTTCTGTTTTGCTACCGCTCCTAAAAGGGGCAACAGCAACACAATAATGATAGAGGTCAGATAAATTGGAATTGGACGGACGATCCACATGATTAGCGCAAAGACAAACAGCGCTAAACTCTTTTGACCTTCTACTGTCATGCCTTCAGGGGTTGGCATAAAGAAGATCACAAAGAATGCTACAATCGCTAAAACGGTACCAATAATAATACCACGGTTGTTTTTCACTTTTTTAGAACTCATAAATTCCTCCTTAATTATGTATTTATAGTGTTAATGTTCAGCAGCATCACCAAATGTTGAACATTAATCCATCTATATAAACTATTATAAATAGAAAAATAGCAATAACATAATTTAATTATTTTATCATTTTGATTAATATTTGTTATAATATATTTATAAAGAAATAAGGAGATTTTCAGAATATGGATTTTAATAAACTGCAATCATTTTTAGTCCTGGCTGAAGTAAAAAACTTCACCAAAGCCGCTGAACTGCTTTATCTGTCTCAGCCGGCCCTAACCAAACAGATTCAGGCTCTGGAGAACGAACTTGGAGTAACCCTGTTTAACAGAGTTGGAAAATCAACTTTTCTTACAGTTGAAGGAGAAATGCTTGTTAACTATGCCAAACAGACCATTGCTTCCTACAATAACGCTCTGGAACACATCAGACAGATACAGAATCTGGAAGAAGGAACTCTGAATTTTGGAGCGACAAACTTTATCGGTTCCTATCTGATGCCGGAAATTATTGCGCAGTTCAAAGAGAAATATCCGAAAATAACCATCAATATGACCATTAACCAATCTTCCAATATTTTGAACAAACTACATCTTAATATGCTGGAGTTCGCCTTTGTTTCCGACTATATCACCCAGGATACTGAGCGCTACGAAATCCATAAATACAAGCACGATGAACTCCAACTGATAGTTGGCAGAAAACACCGTCTTTTCGGTAAAAAAAGCTGTAGTTTGAAAGATCTGAAAAATGAAATCTACATAACAAAAAGTCCTGAGTCATCACAATATAAGTTTATTGATTCCCTGCTGAAACAGGAGAATTTCGACTTTGAAAACAAACTGTTCATCGGGCAGCAGGAAGCTATCAAAGAATCGGTTATTCATAACCTGGGGATATCCTTCATCTCAACAAAAGCGATTGAAAGAGAGCTTAAACATGGAGATTTGTGGACTCTGAAAATTGAGGAATTCAATTTGGAAAGAGAAATCCAGTGTGTTAAGCTTAAAGGAGTTTCGCTTTCTCCAGCCGGGAAAGAATTTATAAAAATGATCAGTTAAGAATTAGCCAAATTAAAACACCAGATTGTCATCTAGTGTTTTTCACTTTATATCCTTACTCACTTTTTAGTAGCAGCAAAGAATATTTTATCTCCTTCAACAATTCCTGCTGAATTAAAATCCGTAGATACTTCAACTTCAAATCCTCTTTTTTCCAATATGTCTTTTACTTTGAAAGGATTAAAAACCAGCTGCTGATGCAGTTCCCTGGTCATCAATCCTTCTTTATTTTGGAAGATAAAGGAATAATACAGATTATCACCACTGCTGTAGATGCACCACTGATAGGTTATATCTTCAATATAGCCTTCCTCAATATATTCCTGTTCAAACTGCTTAAGAGTATCTAAAGAATGGATGTCCAACATCAGAACACCATTCTTTTTTAAAGCCCGATAAACCTTGTCAATGACTGTCTCTAACTGCTGGTAGGACTGTAGATAGTTGATGCTGTCGCAGTAGCAGGTGATTGCATCATACTGTTCACTGACGTTTAAATCCAGCATATTTAAAACCTGCCAGTTAACCAGCTCACTTGATTCTTTGCTTTTAGCCTTTTCTATCATTTCAGCCGATAAATCACTGGCTTCTACTAAGAATCCTTTTTTAGCTAAGGCAATAGCTACATCTCCCGAACCTGAAAAGAAGTCTAAAACAAAAGCATGTTTTTAGCCGTTTTTAACCTAATAACCCTCAGTAAAATCAAGCTTTTCCGAGTGTAGCATTTGTGTGACATCAGGGATGTATGGATACTCGTGTGCTCTTATTATTTGCAATTACAATTTGAATTTAAATATATTAGAAATTACCCCTGTCCCAAATGTCGCTATGCTCATCCTGTACATAGCTTTTGCGTGAATTCTATCGTGCCAGAGAAATCTTCTTAAAACTTTTGGAATCGACCATTCTTCCCCGTAACTACCTTTATAAACTTTGCCTGACAAAAAATTTCCTCTCGCTTCCAATTCTTCAAAACCACGAATTCGATTTTCTACTATTGTCCCATCATTTGAGACATCCAATCCGATTTCTCCCCAATAATACTCGTTGACATTTTTAGTGTGCACATACATTTCCGAAGCGGTTCTGGGAGTAGTGCCGTAAAAAGTTTTTCTTATGGGTAACACGCTTTGATCCTTATCATGGAAAGAACTATAAAGGCTTAAAAAATCATTTGCCGATTTAAGCACAAGAGCTTTTAGTCGTTCATACTCTTCAATTGACAAATCCATTTTTTCAGTCTCAAATAAGACCTCTGAGTCTGCATCACTAATAGATAAATTTGTTACACTTTCCTGAGTAATTATCATTTCAATGGACGAAGGCGGAATTTCCCCCGTCCAAAGAAAATACGACTCAATCTCGCGCTCCATCTTTACCAAAGCTTCTTCTTTTGAAGCACCACGGGTAAAAGCACCAATCACATTGCTTGAATATATCAAGCTGTCATTTTTATTATGTTCCCAAACACAATGAACAAGCATTTTATCGTCAGTAGTCATCTTTGACCTCTCAATTATTTATCATCAATTATGTCACCGATGGTGTCACTTTTTTTCGTTGTCCTTTTCATACTTTTGTTGAAGTAGTTTTACGGCACGGTCGAAATCGCTCTCGAGTTGTCTCATTTCTCTGGCTCGATAAATTTCAAATTCCTTCTCCGCTTTCTCGACTGCTTGTTTATGGCTAATTCTACCTTTGCCTTCCAAAAGCTTTCTTCTGTTTGATATAATTTGATTATCTAAAGCGTCAATCCAGTTTTGCATACTCATAGGTATCTGCTCTAAAGCCTGCAATTCCGCAAAATCGAGAAATTGAGAAACAAGCAGATTTAGCCGCTGCAATTCTATTTCGGAAAGATAGTTTTTCGCAATCTTCACATCATCCTTGGTGATATAATCGCCCTTGAAATTGGTCATGCCTACAAGCGGTTTTTCATTGTCTACCCTGTCATAAATAACCTCGGCAGCCGTATGCTCATGAACGGCGTAATGAAGCTTATTCTGAACGGTGGCAAAGAAGACTCTCGTCAAATCCGATCTCGGATCATAATCCGTTGCTGTTGCGTAGATGTCTGTAACCTGTTGATAGAAATTGCGTTCAGATGAACGAATATCTCGAATACGCTGTAACAGTTCTCGGAAATAGCGGGAGCCACCTTGCTTTAACCTGTCATCATCCATCGTGAAGCCTTTTTGGATATACTCATGCAGCCGTTCTGTTGCCCAGCGGCGAAAACGGGTGGCTACTTGTGATTGCACACGGTATCCAATTGCAATGATTATGTCCAAATTATAGTGATCAATGTTTCGTTTTACTTGCCTTGCACCCTCAGTTCGAACTAACAAGAATTTCTTGTTAGTTGCCCCCGGCATAAGCTCGCCGTCTTTGTATATGCCGTCTATATGCTGGCTTATGTTCTGCTGGGTAGTATCATAAACTTCCGCAAGCTGTTGCTGAGTGACCCAGATATCCTCTTCGGAAAAACGAACCGATACCTTTGTAATTCCGTTATCATCTTGATATATCAACACATTATTGTCGTTCATAATCTCCACCACCTATCTTTAAGGCTCGCTTCTGCTGCCTTATGCCAACTATTTTACCAACCCTTTAGTAATTATATCATTGGTTAAAACTTAATCCGGTAAGCCGAATTAAATTTTTATATTTTTTCTCTCTAATTCCTTCAGTTTTTCGAATTTCAAACTTTGTGGAAGCTCTGAAACCCTTTTGCTTACTGCGTTTTTTCCCTTTAGCATTATTATGACAGCCTCCCCACAGGCCAGATCTAGAATCTTCCCTTTTCTGACATATCTTCTAGTATAGTCAACCCAGTCCTGTGTAGCCTCCTGGTCACTTGCCAGAAAATCATAATAACCAGCCAGAGTTTTATAGATCATTCTATTTACCTAACAATACCTCTTGCCACTGTTTTTCTTTAAATCCAACCAGAACAAAGTCAGCACCAACCACTATTGGACGTTTAACCAGCATACCATTGGTAGTTAAAAGTTTTAACTGCTCGTCTTCACTCATTGCTGGAAGTTTTTCTTTTAAGCTTAATTCCCGATATAGCATTCCTGAAGTATTAAAAAAGTTTTTTAACGGTAAACCACTATCCTTATACCATTTTTTTAATTCTTCATAGGTTGGATTGTTATCAACCATATGACGGGCTTCATATTTTACATCATGATCGTCAAGCCATTTTTTAGCTTTATTAGATGTTGAACATCTTGGATATTCCATAAGTAACATTTTTCTTTTCCTCCTTTTTCATCACTAGTATTTTACTACACAACCATCCCCGGTAACAACAGCCTTCTCCAGTTTTAACAGCTCCATCTTATTGTCTATACCTCCGCCATAGCCAACTGGAGAGCCATCTGAACCGATTACCCGATGACAGGGAACAATTATGCTGATAGGATTAAAACCCACCGCAGCCCCTACTGCCTGAGCTGACATCCTGCTTATATTATGTTTTTCAGCTATTTTTCTTGCAATCTCACCATAAGTAATTGTCCTGCCATAAGGGATAGCTGACACAGTTTCCAGCACCTCTTTTCTAAATGGCGTCAGATTATCTATCTTATATTTCAAAGTAAACTTTGGTATTTTACCATCAAAATAAGTATCAAGCCATCTTTTTGTCTCTTCAAAAATAGCTAAATCTTTTTCTTCTATCTTTTCAACTTTTTCATCAACATCTTTATTGCCCGCAAAGAAAAGTCCAGTCAGATGCTCTCCATCGCTGGTCAATATGATATCTGAAAATATTTCTTTTGTCCGGTAGCAGTTTTTATATTTCATTGTACTTTCTTTCAATAATTACATATGCCAATCTGCTTAATTAAGTTGCTGACTGATACTTTGTTTTTAGTTCATTGTAGCAGTTATACTTAATCCAACCTTCTTTCTGTAGACGGCCAACAACTATACCAGTATCAATTCCTTCTTCTTTAGCGAAGTTCATTATGGAATTTTTATCAAAAATTCCTTTATCAGTCAATTCTTTAAATCTATAATCAGGAATA
>JARKSP010000072.1 GCA_029974225.1 Erysipelotrichaceae bacterium | reverse complement strand
ATATAGCATTGAAATCAAAAAAGATGGCGAAAGTTATTATCTTCGGACCAGGTTTGATGATCCTGAAAACTCTTATCAGCCAACAGATTTAATTTGGCAAGGAGAAACATATAAAGAAATTTTAAAGTCGTTTTTTGAGCGAATTATCGATCTTTTTGATAATAATGACGTTCTATCCTGGAATGGATTTGATGAATATGATCCCCAAACCAAGGATGGCCAGGGCTTTGAATTGCAAATCAATTTCGAAAATGGCGAATGTCTGAAAGCCGATGGTGAAAATTCGTTTCCTGAAAAATACTATGAAGTCAGTAAAGAGTTCTATAAAATGGTAAATGAAATTATTTCAATATATCATGAACAGAATAGTGCTAAGATTATATGATTTCTCTTTGAAATACGGATTCCGGAAAGATTTTTTAATTTGTTTTTATAATAAGACTACCTATAAAAGTGATAGATTAGATAAAAGGAGTGACAGAAATGGAAAATACCCAAAAGGAAACAATCAATATAAATTTTCAAAATGAAGTACAGATTGCCAATGTCTGGATTATTCCTAATATAGCTGAAAATCGCAATACTTTCCTTTGGGGATATGCAACTGTTGAAAAATCCGCTCTTGACAGGAATTATAGAATTCCAATAATAAAGTCCAGTAACGATGAGTATCTGCTGTATATGATTGATATCGATGAAATGTATTACGAATCAGGACCGATTATCCTTTATGCTGATTATAAAATCACTGTTACTAAAAAAAAGTTTAAAGTGAAAGTCTCAATTTTAAATGCTTCTGGTAAAAAAATCTTCGAAAAAGAGATTTTTAATGCAGCGCTATAGACTGGATTTGATAGGCAGGTAATACTAATCAATTCTTTTTGTAATATCAGTAAAGGTAATGTATTGAACCATAAATATTCGAAGACCCATCGCCAGCAGATCAGCATATTAATAAATCATGTAAAACAGAACTTATAGAGGATTAAAACAATGACCAAGCATCAAACCATTAACCATCCGTTCAAACCGGTTTTTCAGGCTGATTCAGAAATTCTGATTCTAGGTTCTTTTCCTTCCGTCAAAACCAGAGAATATGGTTTCTATTATGGACACCCTCAGAATCGTTTCTGGTCTTTGCTGGAGAGGGTTTTTGATGTTCGCCTTAACACTGATATTGAAGAAAGAAAAGCCTTTCTTCGGCAGCATAAAATTGCCCTCCACGATGTCATCTACCGCTGTGATATCATCGGTTCAGATGATGCCAGCATTCTAAACGTTGTTCCGGCAGATTTAAGCATTATTTTTGAAGAAGCAGAAATAAAGTATGTTTTCTGCAATGGAAAAACTGCCTACCGTTTATATCAGAAATATCAGGAGCATAAAACGGGATATAAAGCCATTTTATTGCCATCTACCAGTCCCGCCAATGCGAAGTATTCTATGGATGACTTATACAGCCAATGGAAAAAAATCAGAGAATATTGATATTACGGATAATCGGGTGAAAAACTAATAAAATAAAATGAGAGATACATCAGCAGTATTTCTCATTTTCTTAAGGATTATTTTGTTTAAATATATACCTTAATTGATAGAAAATCGTTCACACAGTCTCAAATCAAGGCCTATATAGATTAAAATATTGAAAAAATAAGGAAAACAGTTGCCAGAAGGGATGCTACCAACGATACAACAGTGATCTGAGTGTTGATTGAAGGGCCGGCAGTGTCCTTAAAAGGATCACCGACAGTGTCACCGATTACAGCTGATTTGTGTACTTCTGATCCCTTACCGCCTTCATTACCGGCTTCGACATATTTTTTGGCATTGTCCCACAAGCCACCGGCATTAGACATGAATAATGCCAATAGCAGCCCTGTAACAATGTTACCAAGCAGAAAGCCTCCGACAGCATAAACGCCACCGATAAGACCTACCAGTATAGTAGCAATAATGGTCATTAAACCCGCTGGAATAAGCTCTTTCAAAGCACCTGCGGTTGCTATATCAATGCACCTGTTGTAATCGGGTTCAACGCCTGAAACTCCCTCGCGCAAGCCTTCAATCTCATCAAACTGGCGATGAATTTCACTAATCATGCGCTGGGCATTTTTTTCGACACCCAGAATCAGCATAGCGGAAAATGCTGCTGGAATAGATGCGCCAACCAAGATTCCAAAGAACACTTTAGGGTCCATGATATTAAATCCAGTCAGTAACTCTTCGGTACGTCCCATATGAATCAATGCTTCATTAACTTCACTTATGAAAGCTCCTAATAGCGAAATAACAGTAAGTCCGGCAGCCCCGATAGCAAACCCCTTGGTAATAGCTTTAACGGTATTTCCGGCGCTATCCAGTTCATCAGCGGTACGAATAGTTTCTTCACCTAAACTTCCCATTTCAGCCAGACCACGGGCATTATCAACAATCGGACCATAAGCATCGTTAGAAATAATCATTCCGACAATCGATAACATTCCTACTGCAGCCATAGAAATACCGTACATCCCATAACCTGGACCTAGCGGTTCACAAAGAGTGTAGGCAACAAGTGATGATATCGCAATACCGACCATAGCAGGTAAGACCGATATAAAACTATACGATATTCCAGAGAGTATAGTAAATGCTGGACCGGTTTTAGAAGCATGAGCAACTTTTTTAACAATAGGGAAGTCCCCATCAGTGAAGTAGTTGGTTACCAGACCAATGATTACTCCAACTAATAGACCGGCAGTAGATGCACCCCAGATACGCCATTGAAAGCCAGGGTAAAGATAGGTGGTTAATGCTGTCAGCAGCAGAAAAACAGCAGTGGTTACATAGGTAGAGGAATTCAATGCCTTTGTAGGACTGCCATTTTCACTAACCCTGGCGGTAGAAATACCGAAAATGGAAGCTAAAAGACCAATAGCCGCGTAACAGAAAACCATCATCGCATTGGCGCCAATACCACCGTCTAGCATGGTAGCCATAACAAGGGCTGCAGACATTGATGCTACGTTAGAATCAAACAGGTCAGCCCCCATGCCGGCTACATCGCCGACATTATCTCCCACGTTATCAGCAATTACAGCTGGATTACGTGGATCATCTTCTGGAATGTTAAGTTCAACCTTGCCGACCAGATCAGCGCTGATATCAGCTGTTTTAGTAAAGATACCGCCACCGGCCTTAGCAAAAAGGGCAAGTGAGCTGGCTCCTAATGAGAAACTAAGCAGTACTGTGGCATCACCGATCAGTATCATGACCCCCATAACACCAAGCAGGCAAGCTCCTACCACTAAAAGTCCCATAACCGCCCCACCGCGAAAAGCGATTCTAAAGGCTGGTCTGATTCCCTGGGTAGCAGCTTCAGCAGTACGGGCATTGGCAAGAGCAGCTACATAAATACCGATTTTCCCGGCAACAGCTGAAAAAAGTGTACCAAGCAGATAGACGCTGGCCATAACAAGATTTTTGCCGACATTATCAGAAAACCATACTGGCTTGGGTAGAAATAAAAATATCAGTATAGCGAAGACAGAAGAAAACACCGCAAGAATGCGATATTCTTTTTTCATAAAAGCATTGGCTCCGCTTAAAATAAGACCGGAAATATGCTTGATAGCTGTATTCTCATTAGGCTGAATCCTGACCCATTTAGTCAGATACATTGCATATAAGAAGGCAGCGAGAATGGTTAGCGCACATAAGCCATAGATGATAATAATCGTTTTCTGAGATATAACGACTGGTGTAATGATTCCACCAGTTTGCCCCATCAAGGTCATTGTCATAGATTTCATGTTATTTTCTCCCCTTGTAATATTTCAAAACAAATCCCACTAATAACCATTATATTAATTTATGTCAAGAAATACCAGTTTGTTTTATTGAAAGTTGTCTTGCCAGACAAGAACAATGTTTATTTTATCTGTTGTTTAACCTTGAAATATAATTCTTATTCTTATAAAATTGAATAGAGGATGTGTGCATATGGAAAAGAATATTATTTTAGATATCGATACTATTTTAAATAAGGAATTCAATATTGATTTTAAAGGCTATTCTCCAATTGAAGTTGATACTTTTTTAGACGCTGTTGTTAAAGACTATGATGGTTTTCAGCAGATGATTATAGAATTGAAAAATCAGATTGCTTTTCTGCAGAATGCCAATGATGGACTAAAGGAAAGAATCATCGACTTAGAAACCAAGCTTTCACAGTCAGAAGAGATTAACGCCAATCAATCTCCCATTGTCAGCAATCTTTCTCAGGTAGACATTTTGAGAAGAATCGCCAGACTGGAACAGGAAGTATTTAACAGAAAATAACTAACGAGCAATCGCTGCCATAAAGGTAGAGGAAAGTCCATGCTCACACTTTCTGCGATGAAAGTAGTGTTTATGCTGGTTTAATAAATAAGACCAGGCAAAGACGGCAGTCACTAATCCTAAGTTGTAAAATATGGATGAGGACTCTAAGGTGCAACAGTGACGAAGTTTTATGGAAACATAAAAGTGGAACGATGTAAACCCCATAAGTGAGAAACCCAAATTTGGTAGGGGAGCCCATAATTTGACGAAATGAAGTCAAAAGGGAGGCGTTGCCTAGATAAATGATTGCTACCTGGAAACAGGGACAGAACATGGCTTATAGTTAGTTTTATTATAAATAGCGTTAGTACGCTATTTTCTTTTTCTTGAAATAAATTCAAGTATGTTATAAAATATAAATGTGATATAATCTGTATTGAGGAGAATAACTTTTTATGAATTTACCAAACAGAATTTCAGTCTTTAGATTAGTGTTGATTCCTATTATTGTATTAATCTGGTATTTCCCATATGCGCAGTTTGGTGTTGAATTGCCAGTATATTATTTCGGTACGGTATCAATATCATTAAAAAACATCATGGTTTTAGGTGTCTTTATATTGGGAGCTCTCTCTGATCTGCTGGATGGAATAATTGCCAGAAGCACTAATCAGATTACGACTTTTGGAAAATTTATTGACCCTATTGCTGACAAGTGTTTAACCACTACTTTATTTGTTATTTTCGCTGCCAGCAACATCATCAACGCCATTCCGGTATTGATTATGATTTGGAGAGATACTATTGTTGATGGTGTCAGACTGATTGCGGCATCAAAAAACTATATCATGGCAGCTGGCTCTTTAGGAAAAATTAAGACTGTATCGCAAATGATATGTATTATTTTGATTTTGCTAAATAACTTACCATTTGAATTAATCGGTTTACCGGTGGCTGATGTTTTACTTTGGTTTTCAACCATTATTTCAGTTATGGGTGGTATAGATTATTTTAATCAGGCCAAAGGTATTATATTTGAAAGCAAGTAATTAGGATTAATTTGTAAAATAGATAAGTATTATTTAGGAGGATTGTTTATGGCTGAAAAGAATGAAAACGAAGTTTTGGCACAAACCATTAAAGAAATTGAAAAAACATACGGCAAAGGTTCAATTATGAGACTTGGTGATAGTGTGAAGGTTGAAGAAGATGC
>JARKSP010000043.1 GCA_029974225.1 Erysipelotrichaceae bacterium | reverse complement strand
AGAACTTATCGAGCGTTTTATTGAGCAAGTCAATGTATCGACCAAAGTAGATGAAGATTGGCGTAAATTCCTCCATGAGCGTAAGGAAGCGGATATTTCAGCAATTATAGAAGAAGAAAGATTAAAGCCTGAAGAAACCCGCCGTTTCATCGACAATGCTTTCCGAGACGGAACGCTTAAAACAACCGGTACAGCTATAGATAAAATCATGCCACCTGTATCTCGCTTTGGCGGAGGCAGAGCTGCGAAAAAACAAGGAATTATCGAAAAACTAATGTTATTCTTTGAGAAGTATTTAGGGTTGGTGTAATAGAAATCAAAAAACTGATACCATCTACCAAAATTGGCGATACTTATGCATCCAAGATTGCAGAATAAAACAAATTGGACATATTGTATTAAACTCCAAGGCTGCATTAATAAAACTTTATGCGAACGATATGAAGCAAAAGACCAGCCACTACAAGCATTTATGCTTGTCTGTGACTGGTCTTTTTTTGCCTCCGCTTGAAGCTGTTCATTTAAGTTTTTCTTCAAGCCCTAAGTGAACGCTTCTTTGGGAGTTTTTTTGTTTTCAGATATCGATACAAATTGATGTTTTCATATTATATTGTTATAATGATGATGTAATTAAAACCTGGGATAGAAATAGTCTTTTGACTCAACCAGGAAAACAATATCATCCACATCTATAAAGGGAGGTGTCTCTATGAGAAGAAGAAATATAATTATTGTTTTATCAGCAGCTCTGCTTCTGGCCTTATTTATCTGGAATATCAACCCCGTTCGCCTTTTGAATGATCAGCACATAAACAAGATTGTTATCAGCGATGTCTTTGATCCAAGTTTTAATGTGACAATAACTGATGAAAATGAAATCAGACAGCTAATAGAATATTTTAAAAACTACAATTTAAAAAATCATCGACATGAAGCTATCGATTCAATTATGCAATATAAGGTATTGTTTTATGAAAATGAAAAACTGATTGTCTTCATTGAATTAAATCTGCTCGGCAAGGATAGCGACTGGGCCTATAATGTTGCTCGTATCTATCAGGTCGATAAACACGTCTACTATAAAATTCCTGAAGGGTTCATTGAAAGACTCAGCAGCCTGCTAAACTCTCACTAGAGAGTTTTTATTTGTCAAAGTCCAAAAACCAACGGTGCTTAAAGATAGAATTATCGCATCTCTTTTTATCGCTTCTTTTAAAATGATGTTGAATCTAAATCCGGTTAAGGCTATAATAGAGCAGCACTCGAGGTGACTTATGACAAAAAACGAAAAACTATTAATCAGCTGTTCAGTCCTGTTTGCACTTGCCTCTGGTATGAGTGCTGTTTTTATGAATGTCTTTTTATACACCTATACCGGATCTTTAACAGTTATGGCCCTCTATACCTGCATCAGAATGAGCATATTTCCCTTCAGTTTTACTATTGCTGGAAAGATGGCCCGAAAAATCAGCTATGGAGTCACCTTATCTATTGGCTTAATCTTTCTGTTTTATCAGTTGTTTTTCGTTTTACAGTTTAACTATCTGTTCTCCATAAATCATAATCTGATCTTCTTGGCAGCTATATTATCCGGCTTGGGAGAGGGCTTTTACTATTTAAGCTTCAATACCCTTAACCAGCTGGTAACCAGTCCGGAAACCAGAGCTGACTTTTTGTCGATAAGTGGAATACTAAGCAATATCTCCAATGTTGCTGCTCCTCTGATTTCGACATTTATAATCAGTTTATCTGGTTCTGATATTAATGGTTATCTCAACATTTTCAAAATCGTTTTAGTAGTCTATGGTTTTATTTCCCTTCTGGGGATAAGAATTAAGGCCAAAGGCAGCAGTGCCAGGTTCAGTGTCCTTAAAGCTCTAACTTTTCAAAAAGACCGACAATGGCGCTATGTACTGCTGTCCCATTTCCTTTACGGTTTCAGAGATTCTCTTATTTTATCTCTTACTGGAATACTGGTTTATAATGCTACCAACAGCAGTGGCAGCTTTTATGGAAAACTGCTGGCATTTTTCTCCCTTCTGACAATTATTGCCTACGCTTTTGCTTCAAAGCTGATTAAAAAGCATAACCGGATTAAATACTATACCTATGGAGCCATCTTCCTATCCAGCGCTTCAATTATCCTGATTCTGTTTCCTAATATCTATGGAGCTTTATACTATGGAATTGTCAATGCCATCGCTTCTCCCTTTTACAACGTTCCGTTTGCTATTATCACCATGAATGCTTTAAGTGATTACAGCAAGACTGAAAACCTGGCCGGAAGAATTATTGCCAAAGAAGCTTATCTGACAGTTTCCAGATGTCTGGGACTGCTGTTTATCGTATTGTGTGAGAAAGTATTCCCTGGAAACACCTACCTCTATGTATCAGTCTTAACACTTTCAGTTTCCCCAATTATTCTGGTTATCTACTCAAACTTCTATCACACAAAAAGAGAAAACGGAAAGCAGTCAGCTAACCAATAACTTCGGATATCACTAAGATATCCTTTTTTTATAAAAATAGCCTTCAACTCTCTAATAAAAGTTAATTATCGGTAATTAGATAGACCTTTTTTGATAGAAAACTAAAAAAGTTGTTTTTTCCTTTATTTATTCTTCAAAAAAGATAACAATATATGTTAGGGGAAGAAACAATAGTGTTTATAGATAGGTGGAAATATGGTAGAGTATAGTGATTTAGATTTAAACTTAAAGCGTAAGGAAGAGCTGGTAAAAAAAGCTAAAAGACTTGCAGAATCCGATAACGTTTTTAATGCGGTCAAAACAGCTTCAAGTTTAAAGAGACAGTGGAAGAGATTTCCGGAATATGACTCCGGCTTTGAAGTGGAATTAAGAGAAGAGTTTGATGAGTATCTGGATCGCATTGAAGCCAAGAAACATGAATTATCATTAAATGCAGCTGATACAAAAGCAGCTATCATTGAAAAGACTAAAGAAGTGGCAGAAATGACCAATTTCAAAAAAGCTGCCAAGATAATGAATGATCTGTTCAATCAGTGGAAGATATCAGGTTCAGCAGGAAAAGAGCTTGATGATGAACTTTGGGTTCAATTCAAAGAAGCCAGAGATACCTTCTACAATAATAGAAGAGAATACTTTGCGGGCTTAGAAGAAAAACGTGCTGAAGCCAAAGCTGCTAAGGAAGCGATTGTAGCTGAACTTCAAGAGCTGGCTACTTCAACCGAATGGCGTAAAACAACCAGAGCTATTAATGAATTATTAGAAAAATGGAAAGTCGCGGGAAGTGCCGGTAGAAGAAGTGATGAAGAACTGTGGAAACAGTTCTCAGCAGCCAGAAAGTCTTTCAATCAGGCTAAAAATGCTTACTATGCTGAATTAAAAGCTTCATTCGCTGAAAGAGCTGCGAAAAAAGAAGAACTGATTGCTGAAGCCAAATTATGTTGTGCACAATGTGACTTCTCTGAAGAAATGATTGAAAGAGTTAAAGGCTTAAGAACCAGGTGGAAAGAGGTTGGCTTCTGTGGTCCAAATAAAGACAACGAATTATATAGCCAGTTTAATGAAGCAGTTAATAATTTCTTCCAGAATCTGAAAGACCATAGAGATTAGTTGAAAAACAAAACGGGAGTTAAATCCCGTTTTTATATTAGTCCATATTTTTTAAAACAGTTGTACAATCCATCCGCATCAACAGCATCAGTAACATAATCGGCTACCTCTTTTAACTTTGGATGAGCATTACCGATGGCTACACCAATTCCAGCATGAACTATCATTTCATAATCGTTCATACTGTCGCCTATAGCCAGTACTTTTTGCAGAGGATGATTATCCCTGCTGATAATAAAATCAATTCCTGAAGCCTTGGTATATCTGGCATAGGTAATTTCTCCCGTACAAATTCCAGGATACCAGTCATCATAAAGGGCATGCAGCTGAACATCCAATCTGTCCATTAGCCTGTCAACGGCTTCTTTTTTCAGGGTGAAAAACGAAAGCTTTAATATATCCTGATAATTTCCCTGGAAATTAATGAATGGAACAATGCGACCGTCAGTAAACAGAAATTCATTCATCTCTTTTTCTTTTTCACTGATATCATTGGCACAATAGAGATAATTCTCCTTTTTCCCTTCCAGCATAAAGCCGACATCATTATTTATGAAATACTCGACAATAGCCTTAAGCAGATATTCAGGCATCGGACAGAAATACTCCTGTTTGCCATCGATAATAATGTGACCGCCACAGGCGGCAACGATGCCATCAATATCCAGCTGCAGAAAATTTTCCGTCACGGAAGGCAGACTTCTTCCTGTGCAGAGAAAAATCTTGTGACCGTTTCTTTTGGCCAGACTGATAGCTTCGGCAGCGGAAGCAGGAATACTGTTGGTGTTGTTGTCAAGCAGGGTCCAGTCAATATCTACAAATATATAATATCTCATTGTTCGTTTTTCCTTTCTTTTCTTAAAAGATAATCGTTATAGGAATAGTAACAGCCACAGTATTGCTGACGATAAAGGTCATACTTATTGGAAAACTGAGCCGTTTTCAGTAAACCATTGTCTTTTTTAAAATCAGAATAGAAATATTTGACCTTTGGAAATAATAAAGCCAGTCTTTCACCAACCTTATTCAGGACTTCTGAATCCTTCTGTCGGGAAATGGTCATAACCGTAGTGAAATAATCAAAGTTATTGTCACTGGCATACTGCATTGCCTGCTTCATTCTTAAGGTATAGCACAACAGACATCTTTTACCTTTTTCCGGTTCTTCAGCCAATGGCTCAAGCCTCTTCTGATAATTGATGCCATCGTATTCCGTCCTGATGATTCTGATATCAGTTTTATAGCTGCTGTTGTATTCATCTATCAGTCGAACCAGTTCCTGATAGCGTCGATTGTATTCCTCTTCCGGATAAATATTATCGTTATTATAATATAAGGTCAGATTGAAGTATTCGCTCAAATATAGCGCTACATAGCTGGCACAGACCCCGCAGCAGACATGCATCAACAAAGAAGGTTTACTTTCAAACCCTTTTATCTCCTGTAAAGTCTGCAGCTGCAGATAATAGTATTTTTTCTTTTTCTGTGCTCTCATAATCAATAAATAAACATACTGTCGCCAAAAGAGAAGAAGCGATATTTTTCTTTAACGGCATGACAATAAGCCTCAAAAATCAGCTCTTTTCCTCCAAAAGCACTGATCATCATAATCAATGTTGATTTTGGCAAATGGAAGTTGGTAATAATCGCATCAGTTGCCTTAAAACTGTAGCCTGGATAAATGAAGATATCCGTACTGCCGCTGCACTCTCTAAAACAGCCATACTGACTGTAGATTGCTTCAATGGTCCTTACCGAGGTGGTGCCAACAGCGACAATTCGCTGATTGTTTTCTTTAGCCCTATTTAAAATAGCGGCAGTTTCTTTAGACATCTGATAATACTCCCGGTGCATTATATGCTCTTCAATATTATCGACACTGACCGGCCTGAAGGTTGCAAGTCCAATATGCAGAGTCACATCGACAAAACGACAGCCTTTTCTCTTAATCTGTTCAATCAGTTCTGCCGTAAAATGTAAGCCGGCGGTTGGAGCAGCCGAACTTCCCTGTTCCTTACTGTAGACAGTCTGATATCTTTCCTTATCCAGCAGTTTCTCTTTAATGTAGGGAGGCAAAGGAACATTGCCCAGTTTTTGCAGCACCTCCATAAAGATACCCTGATAAATCATTTCAAAATAGCGGATTCCCTGCTGCCCTATTTTTACACAGCGAGCCTTAAGTTCACCTTCACCAAAAGTAATAACGGTATTTAACCTGACAATCCTGGCATTGCCGACCAGCGTTTCCCAGATATCGTTTCCTTCATCTTTTAATAGTAAAACCTCACAATGACCATCTGACTGAGTCTTGTTTTCCTGAGCTTTTTTAATACCGAAAAGTCTGGCTGGAATTACTCTGGTATTGTTTCTGACAATAATGTCATCTTCCTTTAAATAATCTATCAAATCAGTAAAATGATGATCGCTGTAACTTTTCTCATTTCTATTAATCACCAAAAGTCTTGAAGCACTTCTATTTTCTAAAGGTGTCTGAGCAATCAGAGATTCGGGTAGATAAAAGTCAAAATCAGTTGTTTTCATTTTAGAATCCTCTTGAGTTTTTATGGTTCAGTTTGTGTTTTTTAAAAAACTCCTCTTTAAAATCCAGAAATCGATCTTCATTAATGGCCAATCGGACATCTTCCATCAGTTTAATCAGAAAACGTAAATTATGAATTGACATAAGTCGCATTCCGAAACCTTCATTACAGCGATGCAGATGTCTTAAATAGGCTTTAGTATAATTTTTACAGCAGTAGCAGTCACACTCTGGATCTAGCGTACTGAAGTCATTGGCATACTCTGCTCTTTTAATATTGACTCGACCCTGTGAGGTCATCAGTGCTCCATGTCTGGCAATTCTGGTCGGTAAAACACAGTCAAACATATCCACACCACGCAGGATGGCTTCCAGAAGATAATCAGTTGAACCAACTCCCATCAGATATTTAACCTTCTCCTTGGGCAGATCAATCATTGAATAATCAATCATCTTATAGAAGACTTCCTTACTTTCTCCAACTGAAGTCCCCCCAATAGCATATCCTTCAAAGTCCATTTTAACCAGCTCTTGAGCTGAATATCTTCTGATGTCTTTAAACTCTCCCCCCTGAACAATACCAAACAGAGCCTGCTGCCCTTCTTTCTGATGAGCATCCTGACAGCGTTTAGCCCATCTCAGGGTTCTATCCACTGATTGCTCCATATATTCTCTGGTCACCGGATAGGGCGGACATTCATCAAAAGCCATGATGATATCAGCACCGAGTTTATTCTGAATTTCAATTGATTTTTCTGGCGACAGAAAAAGAGAAGAACCATCCAGATGTGATTTGAAATGCACCCCTTCTTCCATTATTTTTCTACTGTCAGCCAATGAGAAAACCTGAAAACCTCCCGAATCGGTTAATATCGGTCTGCTGTAATTCATAAATTTATGCAATCCGCCAGCCTGATTTATTACATCTTCACCTGGTCTTAACATACAATGATAGGTATTAGCTAGAATAATTCCAGCACCCATGTCATATAATTCTTCGGGAGAAATAAACTTAACGCTGGCAGCCGTACCGACAGGCATAAACATTGGAGTCACTACATCGCCATGAGGAGTATGTAAAATACCTGTTCTGGCTCCCGACTGTTTACAGATATGAGTAATCTCAAAACTGATTGCTTGTTTCCTGTTTTCCATAATTTTCTCCTTTGCCTACTTATATTACCATAATTTGGTAAATTCAGTTAGGATTATTGCTTATTGCTGGCCATTATTTTAGTGTAAGGATTTTCAGGAGGTAGAAAGTATGAAAAATACAAATTCTAGCATTTTACTAATTATTAAGAAATTGGAAAGGTATCAGAAGCAGGGATACATGGATGGTTTTGAAATCGGTGAAATTATCGAAGAAATCCGCAGAGCCTACACTGAAGAAAATCAGTATCGGTTAAACAAGATGATGGATGATGTGACCCAGTATTTAACAGGCTTATCCGAGGAAACCTTAATTTTTGAAGACTATGTCAAATCAAATATTGACAAGGTTGCTGAAATCATTGCCCGAAGCCCTAGAACGGTTTACAGGAAACTGCAGAACAATAACTTCTCGCTAATTGAGCGCCAGTTGATTAATAGAGAAATACAAAATGCTAACAATCAGAACATTAATGAGTATCTGTCAAAATTATCAGTTGACTAAAGAACAGCGGCTTTTTCAGATATTGGATTTTCTGAAAAAAGAGGGCTTTTACTACATTGATGGGAAGTTATATCTGTCTGACAATAATAATCTTTATCAAAATCTGAATTATACAACCTCGATTATAAAAGTTACCTCTGACAAAAAAACAGTGGACCAGACCTGTAAATTTGTTTTAGAACTTATTGACCATGAAAATACGATCAGAAAAATAATCGGTGGTATCAATTCGATTATTCTGGAGGAAGATAGAAAAATATTTATCGACCGTTATCTTTTTCAGCTATCGATTCAGAAGATTATGAAAAAATATTATATTTCTCAAAAAACCTATTATAAGGCTATCAGAAACAGCACTTCACATCTTTATCGACTGTTTCTGATAAAATAGTTGCTGCAGGTAATTCCTTTTACTTATAGATATTTTTTTAGGATACCATTATAATTAAAGCATGAAAAAAATTAACTATATGCTTCTACAGCTGATACTGGCACTGTTATTAATAGCCTTGGGATTAATAATCCACTATTATGGTGAAAATGCTGTTGCCGGGGTTCCGCTAATACTGCTCACAAATCCAGGCATCGCAATATTTCTGAGCTTTTTTGTGGAGTTCTTTAAATTTAAAAAGGATGTCTTTTATGTCCTTATCTACCTGGTTTTAGTCTTTGCCTTAGATCTACTGGTGTATTATAAATTTGATATTCTACTGAAAACAGGGGTTGCCTGGATTATATTTGCTGTTGTGGGTTCTATCACGACTTTAATCAGTTATTTATTCCATATTGTTTATCAGACATTTGACAAAACTTCCAAAAATAAAACCCAGTGTTAACAATCTGGGTTTTCTTTTTAATGGCGCCTAATACAGGACTTGAACCTGTGACAAACCGGTTAACAGCCGGTTGCTCTGCCGACTGAGCTAATTAGGCAGCATAATTATGCTACCATAGTAAGATTACAAAATCAAGATAGAAATTTGAAAAATAGATTAAATTACTCTTCGACAATTTTTGTCTGCTTTATTGTCAGAGCCTTGCTAAAAAAGACACGATTTAACTTTGTTATGTTAAACTATAAACATATCATGCTGATTCCAGCATTTTAAATCCTGTCATAATGATATTATTTAAATCTGATTTATGACAAAAACTTTAAACAGGGGGACATATTATGAGTAAAGTTTTATTAACCGGAGGAACAGGATTTATCGGTTCTCATACTGCCTTAGCACTTATTGAAAATGGTTTTGAGGTAGTAATTGTTGATAACCTGATCAATTCAGAAGCAGATGTGGTAAGCAGGCTGGAGAAATTTAAAAATGTTTCAATTCCTTTCTACCATGGCGATTGTCGCGATGAAGATCTGCTGAACAGAATCTTTCAGGAGCATAAGATTGAAATTGTTATTCATTTTGCCGGACTGAAAGCCGTCGGAGAATCAGTAAGCTTTCCTTTGGAATATTATGAAAACAATATAAATGCAACTGTTACGGTGTTAAAAACAATGCTTAAAAACAGGGTACACAAACTGGTGTTCTCCAGCAGTGCCACTGTCTATGCTGAAAATAATCCGGCAGAGAGAGTTGAAGGACATCCTCTGGGCTGTACCAATCCCTATGGCTGGACTAAATTCATGAGTGAACAGATTATCAGAGATACCTGCCAGGCCAGCAGTCAGCTGAATGCTATCTCTTTAAGATACTTCAATCCGGTTGGAGCTCATCCTTCTGGAATTATCGGAGAAAACCCCAAAGGAGTTCCTAATAACCTGATGCCTTATATTCAGCAGGTAGCAACCGGTATTCGAGATTATCTGAGAGTTTATGGCAATGATTATGATACTGTTGATGGTACCGGCGTTAGAGACTATATTCATGTCTGTGATTTGGCTGAAGCCCATGTGGCAGCCAGTAAATATCTGCAGAACCATAAAGGCTGTCTGGAAATAAACATCGGTACCGGTAAAGGAGTCTCGGTTCTGGAAATGGTTGCCGCTTTTGAAAGAGTCAACAATATTAAAATTCCTTATCGGATTGAAGCTCGTAGATCAGGAGATTTGGCCATCAATTATGCCAATGCCAGTAAAGCTTATCAGCTGTTAGGCTGGAAAGCCAAAAGAAATCTGGAAGATATGTGTAGAGATGCATATAACTGGCAATATAATTTACAAAAAAATAAAACTTAGTGTATAATTAATTCAGAAAGAATTAAGATAAAAAAATATGTTCTTAAATATAGGAGGATGACTAAATGTTAAAAAGATTATTGGGAACTGCAGTTGTAAGTGCTGTATTGGCGGCTATCGGAATTAAAGTTGTTAAAGACGTTTTACGTGCAGCGGATGAAGAAAAGAATATTATTGATTTAGAGAAGAAAGCATGTTCAGAATGTGAAGAACCATGCGAAGAAAAAAACGTTGAAGAATAATAGCTAACGTCGCACTTTAAAGCACAGGGGTATCCTGTGCTTTTTTGTCAGTAATCGGTTTCTATTTAAAAAGCAGGGAAATTAATCCTGCCTTTCATTTTTTTCGGGTATCTTTTCAAGGTAGATTTTACCTGGACAATTATGGCAGTCACCGGTACAGCCCAGACATTTGCTTTTCCTACTGTTTTTAATCGCTAAAATCAATATGACTGCGACAGCTATTATCAGAATATAGTCTATAGGATTCATATAAATGCACCTGCTACAAGATAAACCATAAATGCTGCTGCCCAGGCAACCGCAATCTGGAAGATAATAATTCCCATGGTTTTAACTGCTGAACCTATTTCCCTTTTGATGGCAGCTATTGCTGCAAAGCAGGGGGTATATAAAAGCGTAAAAGTTAAAAATGACAGGGCACCGGCGGTAGTCAGTACTGAAGTGATTCCGGCAGGTACCAGTATCTCCAAAGTTGACACTACTGTCTCTTTGGCAATCAGACCAGTAACTAAGGCGGTCACAAAACGATAATCTCCAAATCCCAATGGCCTAAACAGTGACTCCAGCATTTTTCCAAGGCTTGCCAGAATTGATAGACTGGCATCATCAACAACATTGAATCTTGAATCAAATGACTGTAATACCCACACCAGAATTGTGGCAGCCACAATTATGGTAAAGGCTCTCTGAATAAAATCTTTGGCCTTTTCCCACATCAGCAGGATTACCGATTTAACACTTGGTAAACGATAGTTTGGCATTTCCATCACAAATGGAACAGGATTGCCTTTAAAAGCTAATTTATTAAAAATAACCGAAGAAATAACAGCTGTCAAAATGCCGCCAAAATATAAACCAGTCATTACCAGAGCTTTATATTCCACAAAGAAATAATCAGTGAAGAAAGCATAGATGGGAATTTTAGCGGTACAGCTCATAAACGGTACCAGCAGAATTGTCATTTTTCGATCTCTATGTGAAGGCAGGGTTCTGGTTGCCATCACTGCCGGAACAGTACAGCCAAAGCCAATCAGAAACGGAACGATACTTTTCCCTGACAAACCTATTTTTCTTAACAGTTTATCCATCACAAAGGCAATTCTGGCCATATATCCGGTATCTTCCAGAATTGACAGGAAAAAGAACAGGACAATAATTATCGGTAAAAACGACAATACTGATCCAACTCCCGCCAGGATACCGTCAACAATCAAAGCTTTAACCACCTGGTTGATACCATAGTTAGTTAAAACGGTCTCTATCATAGCGATAATATTCTCAATGACTGCTGAAAAGCCATCAGCCAGATAAGTTCCAATCGGACCAAAAGTCAACCAGAAAATTGTTGTTATGATGACTATAAAAATTGGGATAGCCAAATACCGGTGAGTTAGGATTCTGTCGATATTGATACTTCTGGTTCGTTCTTTACTTTTCTTCGGTTTTAAAACGGTCTTACTGCAGACATCTTCAATAAACCTGTATCTCATATCAGCGATAGCTGCTTCACAATCCAAACCTCTTTCATTTTCCATTTCCACGATATTGTGCCTGATTGCTTCCACTTCGTTATCGTTGAGTTTTAATAGATTCTTAATCTGCTGATCGTCTAAAATGACCTGCAGGGTCGCAAATCTGGCTGAAATCTTAGCAGCATCAGCATGGTCTTCAATAATATGACTGACCGCATGAATGCATCGATGCACCGGCCCTGGTTTGCAGAAATCATATACCTTGGGAATGCTTCGGTTTTTGGCAGTAGTTTCAACCACTCTGACAAGTTCTGATATTCCTTCTTCTTTAACTGCACTGATTGGAACTACCGGGACTCCTAAAAGCTCTGACAGTAGTTCTATATTGATTGAACCGTTATTAGCCTTGACTTCGTCCATCATGTTTAAAGCTATCACCGTTGGTTTTCTAAGTTCTAAAAGCTGTAAAGTCAGATATAGGTTTCTTTCAATATTCATTGCATCAATGATATTAATTATGGCATCGGGATTATTATTTATAATAAAATCTCTGGTGAGGATCTCTTCACTGGAATAAGGTCTGATTGAATAGATGCCTGGCAAATCTACCACCTGGTCATTGGTACCTTTGATAACTCCATACTTCTGATCAACTGTGATACCGGGAAAATTACCGACATGCTGATTAGAGCCTGTCAGCGCATTAAACAGTGTTGTCTTGCCGCTGTTCTGGTTTCCTACTAAAGCATAAATCATACTATTTCACCTCTTGCACTTCAATCAGCTGTGCTTCTTCTAATCTTATTGTCAAAACATAACTTCTTAGTGTTATTTCAATCGGATCTTTTAATGGCGCCGTTTTGACTACCTCCACTGCTGTTCCCGGAATTAGACCCATCTCCAGCAATCTGCATCTCAATGTTCCGTTTCCATTTACTTTGGTGATTATGGCTGATTTTCCGATTTCTAATTGGTCTAATGTCATAAATAAACCCTCTTTCTAAATTCTATAAGAAATCCTGGTTAGTGTTGACTAACACATCAATACTTTATCATATATTTTCTCTTTGTGCTATAATGAATTTTGTGAAAAGAGTATTGATTTATGGCGATTCCAATACCTGGGGATACAACAGTACAGGTGGAAGATATGAAAACCGCTGGCCCCGACTGCTTGCTGGCTATGAAATTGTTGAAGAGGGTGTAAACGGTCGAACAACTGTTTTTGATGATGACAAACCTTACAGAAACGGTTTAAGAGGTCTGGGTTATGTTTTGATGGCAGCTAAACCTATTGATCTGTTAATCATTCAGCTGGGAATTAACGATCTGAAGTTTACCGATGCCCTGGGTAGCGGTGCGGGATTAAGAGAAATACTTGATTCTTTGATTGATATTGATATAAAATATCCTGGAGCCAATGCGGCTATTTTTAATGATATTAGGAGAATACTTATTGTTTCTGCGGTGGAATCTGATGATGAGGAATCAAAAAAGCTGGCTTCTATTTACCAGAAGATTGCTGAAGAATACAATTGTTTCTTCTTGAATCCCAACATTTTTGTTAAATCCAATGATATTGACCATGTTCATTTAGATGAAGTAAATCACAGAAAACTTGCTATTGCTATGCAGTTAGTCATTGATAACATTTTAGGAGAATAGATTATGTGTGAAATGTTTGCTTACAGCGGAGAAAAAAGACAGCTTAATTCATATTTAAATGAATTTTTCTCACATAGCGAAGAACACACCCACGGCTGGGGTCTGGCGCTTGGCTACAATGTAGAAAAAGAGCCGGTAAAAGCCAATGATTCCACTTATTTAAAACATCGTTTAGATAATATCATTGAAGCAAGTGAACTTATTGCCCATATCAGATCTGCCACTGTTGGATCTATTAAATATTTAAATAATCATCCTTTTGTAAAAACAGATAAATTCAATAACAAATATGTTTTAACTCACAATGGCACAGTTAACGATTATAAACCCTTAGATAAATACAGAAAGATTCAAAAAGGTTCAACCGATTCAGAAAGAATAGCTGAAATGCTGGTTGATAAAATCAATGCTTTTGACAGCAGTCCTTCTTTTGAAGAAAAGTTTTCTGTTTTAGAAGGCATGATTTTTGAAATAACAGAAAACAATAAAAATAAGGTAAATATATTTGTTTACGATGGCCAGTATTTATATGTCCACTGTAATTTTGAAACAACTCTTTATTACCTGAAAAAAGATAATGGCATAATAATTGCGACTAAACCGGTTTCAGATGAAGAATGGAAACATTTCCCGCTCAATACCTTGATTGCCTTTAAAGATGGCAAATGTGTTAAAAGGGGACAGCCCCATAATGGAATATGGATAGCTGAAGATGATATTTCCTGAATCAATTACTGAAAAAAAAACAGGGGCTTTAATCCTTCAACCTGATTTTTCAGGTTTTCGGATGGCCCCTTTTTTTGTCAACAACATTTTAATATAGTATTTTTTTGCTTATTTACAGTTTTTCTTCTTCATCCAATTCAGCAATCATTTTATTGTAGCGTCTGACATCATAATATTCTCCAATCAGAAACTCCATCAGGATAGACGCTATACAGGCTCCTGCAAAAACCATTACTGCTGATAATACAATAACTGCTGCTTTATCTAAATTAGGGAACGTTGATTTGATAAATTCATATTCCATAAAATCAATATCGCTAAAAATCAGTAAACCGGCATCCATAGCAGCAAACGACAGGCCAAACAATACACTTCTAACAAGATAATTCTTAAAACGTTTAGCTTTTTCTTCTTTTGAACTGCCTGTTGGCAGCGGTCTATTCATATAATCGACCGGCTGTTCTACATCACCCATCAAACGTTGTGAAATAACAACAACAATAGCTGAACCAAAGATTGCCAGCACTTCTAAAATTGGATCACCGCCCGTAACAATCTTATAAAAAGATATGGCGATTAAGTAAGTCAGCAAAAAGATATAACCATTCGCACCGGCTTTTTGTACGATTTGACTTTGCCTTTCATCCAAAAATATAAAATTCTTTTTCTCATTATTCTTTTTCATCTTCATCTTCCTCCCAGAATAAATCATTTAATGTTTTCCCTGTAACTTTACAGATATCGATGCATAAGTTCAATGTTGGATTATAACTGCCATTTTCTATTGCACCGATTGTTTGACGGGTTACCCCTACCGCTTTAGCCAGTTCTTCCTGCGACATACCTAGCTCAACACGGGCTACTTTTAAGCGTATATTTTTCATAACACACCTCCTGTTGACTATAATGTATCATTTAAATTACAAGATGTCAACTATATTTTACATTTAATTTACTTTATTTTACATTTTGTTTATTTTAATTGGCTTTTTCTGATATAAAAACCATACAGCTTTATATAATTGTATGGTTTTGTTTATTTAGTGCCTAAAAAGAAAGCCTGTCACTTTTAATGACAGGCAGCTTTTTTCTTATACTTCAGTTTTCCACAGGCCATGTAGATTACAGTAGGCATATACTGCAACTGCTTTATCATCACCTAAGCAGAACGATGCTTTTGGTGCATCCTCTGGACTTAAGGCTTTGCGCTGGCCGCCTTTTTCTGTTTCAAGATAAATCCATTCAATATAATGTTCTGGAACCATAGGATGATCTACAGTGCCTACATTAACGTTCACAGTACCGTTTTCTACTGTTACATATGGAAGATGTTTTTCTCCACTTGCTTCAACAGTGTTTGCTACTAAAGCTTCCATCTTCTGACCACAGCAGACTACAGGAACTCCGGTGTTATAAATCATACCGATCTGGTTGCCACATTTACGACAAATAAAGAATCTTTCTTTCATTTAATTTTCCTCCTTAGTAATTTTCAGCACGTACTTCAAAGAACGCCTGTGCATGGAAGCAAACCGGACACTCATCAGATGCTTTAACTCCCAGTTCTAAATGACCGCAGTTACGACATTCCCAAAGGGTGACGCCGCTCTTCTTAAATACTTCCTGAGCTTCGACATTATGTAATAATTTGCGATAACGCTCTTCGTGATGTTTTTCAACAGCTGCTACACCACGGAACTGTTCAGCAAGCTCTGTATATCCTTCCTCTTCAGCTTCTTTTGCCATACGAGGATACATATCAGTCCACTCATAGTTTTCGCCCTGAGCAGCATCTAAAAGGTTTTCAGCTGTATTGCCTAATGCACCTAAAGCTTTGAACCAAAGTTTAGCATGTTCTTTTTCATTTTCAGCAGTTTGTAAGAAGATTGCTGCAATTTGTTCAAATCCTGCTTTTTTCGCAACTGAAGCATAGTAAGTATATTTGTTGCGAGCCTGAGATTCACCGGCAAAAGCATCCCATAGGTTCTTTTCTGTTTTTGAACCAGCGAAAGGTTTCTTAGCTGCTGGTTTTTCCTCTAATTTCACAAATTTGTCTGGACCAACTTTACAGATTGGACATACAAAATCAGGTGTCATTGGCCCTTCATGAATGTAACCGCAGACTGTACATTTCCATTTTTCCATTTTCTTTTCCTCCATTTTTTCATTAAAATTGATTGTTTTTAGTAGTATATCAACGATATCAACTGGGACATCGGGATAACTTTTAATACTTTCCAGAAATTTTCTGGTGTTTTCACTTTGCGGAAGCATAAACCCTGCTTCTCGAGCCAGATCTTCCGCCATCAGGCGACTGGATTTATAAATCGCTGCACTTAAAGTGTCGGGTAGTCTGGAAGCCATCATTTCTGCTCTGGCTTTGCTTTGAACCAGTCCGCGCAGGGCTTCCACAACAGTCTCTTCTTTCGATTGCTGTGGCGGCATTACTTTCGGCACCATTGAAATTGCGGCTGAAGGACAAGCCTGAGCACAAACTCCACATCCAATGCACTTACTTACATCAATTATACTGTTTTCAGTATCCGTTGCGCCAGTAGGACAAACATATAAGCAGATGCAGTCCTTAGTGCAGAGTCTTATATTTCTTACCGCATATTTTTCAGACATCACCGGTTCCTCCCTTCAATTTTTTCAAATTTCCAGCTGGGGACCTTGCAGACAGGACATATTGCCGGAGCATCAGCGCCTAGATAAACAAATCCACAAACTGAACACACATAGACTCCTGTATCATCTAACATCTTCTCGCCTTCTTTTTCATAGCGGATTAATAGCGATTGGAGCATACGAGTAACTTTCTCGCTCCAGGTCAGAGCCCGTAAAGCACCACGATCAGGTTTCCTGCCAGCAACAGTATTGGCATAAGGATAATATACTTCAATATCTTTGTTAACCAGTTTTAACAGCTCTGCAGTACTTCCTTTATTAACGGGATCAGCTTTACTCTTAAAAAAATCTGCCAAATCCGAAAACAATTTCGATTGCTCATTTAGATACTGTTTTTCACAGCCTTCCGCCAGATTAGAACAGATTATGCTCATTTCTATTGCTGAAAGCTCTTTATCTACATGAGGCTTTTCTAACATTTCTTTAGCAGACAAATCCTGTTTCTCATTAAATGCATCTTTCCCTGCACCACACCATGGACACTTCCAATCTGAAGGAAGATCTTCCCATTTAGTGCCGGCAGCAATTCCTGCATCTGGAATACCTTTTGCTTCGTCATATACATATGAGCAAATTGAACATACCATTTGTTTCATAGGTCTTCCCGCCTCCTCTGCTATTATATTACCATATCTGAGCATAATTTCCGTGATAAAGTCACCAAAGTCAATGGTGTTTTTACCGGTCTTCATTAAAACGATTTTATTTTGATTGTTTTTTACAGCTGTTTTGGTCATGCTATTTTTATTATACTGAATATCTTTCAGATAGCAGCCTTTTTCAATAGCAAACCTATGATATTATAAAGTTATTTATGGCATATGTCAATAACGACAATTGACATGCCACCCTGATAAAAGATATAATTAGGCGAAAATACGGAGGAACAAGTCATGACTTTCGAGACCACTTTTCCTGTATGGAACAAACTCAACTCAAATCAAAAAAGCAGGCTTATAAGCAACCTGATAACTCGCCAGGTTGAAAAAGGGACAATTATTCATAGTGGCTTAGTAAACTGTACTGGACTTCTTCTCATCAAATCAGGTCAGCTTCGCGCTTATATGATTTCCGAGGAAGGGCGTGAGATAACCCTTTATCGTCTGTTTGCTTACGATATGTGTCTGTTTTCCGCTTATTGCATCATGCGCTCTATTGAGTTTGAAATAATAATCGAGGCCGAAAAAGATACCCAGCTCTGGGTAATACCTTCTGAGATTTATAAGACTCTTATGGAGGAGTCTGCTGCAGTAGCTAATTACACTAATGAAGTAATGGGTACCCGCTTTACTGATGTGATGTGGCTGATAGAGCAGATTATGTGGAAAAGTCTTGACAGACGTCTTGCCTCCTTTCTGCAGCAGGAATCAGCAATTGAAGAAAGCAATAGACTGAAGATTACTCATGAGGCTATTGCCAACCATCTTGGTTCTCATCGCGAAGTCATTACCAGAATGCTTCGCCATTTTCAAAACGAAGGACTTGTCAGGCTATCACGTGGACTGATTGAAATTATCGATGAAGAAAAACTGAATTCACTGGCTGAATAATAAGAAAACACCCCCCTGGATTTTAAATTATAAAACCTTGAGGGGTGTTTCTATTTACAATAAATATCTCAGATTTCCTGCTCGCTTGCCGGGCAGTCCTCAGTTTTTTTATTCTTTGTAAATAAGCCCTTTACCAATTCAGCAACCTTCATAACACCAGCTGCAATTATGCAATTGCCAGTTAAACAATTATACTGGGCAAATTTATCTCTGTTTTCTTTTTTATTCTCAGTCATAAGTTCCTCCTTATTCTTATTTTTCTTTATCATATCTTATTAAAAACATTCTTTCTGTGATGTTATCACCTTTAAGACATGTAAAAACACATTCTTAAACAAAAGAATGTGCCTTTTTTTTACTTCTCTATGCCACAATTATAGGACTTTTCAACTAAAACACGATCACTTGTTACCGCATTATAGAACCTGAATCCGCCAGAGAGATTATAAGCTTCATAGCCATAATCTTCCAGAATCCGACAGGCAATATAACTTCTGATTCCACTCAGGCAGACAATATATACCGGTTTTCCTTTTTCAATTTCATCTAAGCGTTCTCTTAGTTCATCAACTGGAATATTCTTAAAGCCGGCAATATGGCCTCTGCTGTATTCCTTAGCAGTCTGAGTATCCAATAAAGTAACACTTCCATCATGCGGCAGCTTTTCTAAATCCTCCAGATGCCACTGTTTCAAAATACCCTTGGCAATGTTTTCAATCATAAAGCCAGCCATATTAACCGGATCTTTAGCTGATGAATAAGGCGGGGCATAGGCTAAATCCAGATCTTTAAGTTGTGTCGCCTTCATCTTGGCATGAATGGCAGTTGCGATAACATCAATGCGCTTGTCAACACCATCATAGCCAACAATCTGAGCCCCAAGAAGTCGATAGGTTCCTTTTTCAAAGACAACCTTCATATTCATAACCCTGCCACCAGGATAGTAGCTTGAATTACTCATTGGCGATAGAATAACCTTGTCCACCTTCAGTCCAGCTATTTTAGCCTCGGTTTCATTAATTCCGGTACTGGCAGCAGTCATATCAAAAACCTTAAGAATTGAGCTTCCCTGAGAACCCAGGTATCTGCTGTTGCCGCCACAAATGTTATCGGCAATGATACGTCCCTGCTTGTTGGCAGGCCCTGCTAAAGATATCAGAGCGTCATTACCGGTAACATAGTGCTTGACCTGAACGGCATCACCGGCAGCATAAATATCAGCCACTGAAGTTTCCATACGGTCATTTACGATGATACTGCCAGCTATGCCCAGCTGTAATCCGGCTTCTCTAGCCAAAGCGGTATCAGGAGTGACTCCAATAGCCAGTATTGCCATATCAGCATGTAAAGCTTGTTGATCTTTAACATATACTTTTACGCCATCATCATATTTTTCAAAGCCTTCTACTGCCTGACCTAAAGCCAGCTTGACACCATGTTTACGCATTTCAGCATGAATCATCGCTGCCATATCAGGATCGAAATTGCCTGTCAGCTGTTTAAACAGCTGAACAATTGTCACATCCATTCCCAGCTCGCGAAGATTTTCTGCCACCTCTATACCAATAAAACCTCCGCCGGCAACTACAGCTGACTTAGGATTGTTTTTGCTGACATAGTCCTTAATCCGGAAAGTATCTTCAACTGTCCGAAGAGTAAACACTTTTTCTGTGTCCATACCAAAAATTCTTGGTCGGCTCGGTCTTGCACCAGGTGCGAGAATCAGTTTATCGTAACTTTCTTCAAACTCATTTCCTGTTTTCAGATTCTTGACTGAAACTGTTTTGCTATCTGGATGGATTGCCATCACCTCATGGTGAACATTAATCTTCACGCGAAAACGATTGTAAAAACTTTCTGGGGTCTGTAATGTTAAGTTTTCACGTTCGGTAATTACATCACCGATATAGTAAGGCAATCCACAGTTAGCATAAGAAACATAGCCTGAGCGTTCGAAAACGATTATCTCAGCCTTTTCATCCAATCTCCTTAATCTGGCAGCAGCAGAAGCTCCAGCTGCTACTCCGCCCACAATTACTACTTTCATATTTATCTCACTACCTTTCCAGAATAGGAGATTATTCCTCCTATATTAACTGAATTGATATATCCCATTCTTTTAAGACTCGATGTGGCAGTGCCGCTACGAGCTCCTGAATGACAATAAACATAAAGCATAGTGTTTTTATCGCTGACAGCTGAAGCTACTTTTTCAATCTGATGTACCGGTATGTTTTTGCTTTCCGGAATATGACCTTCCTGGTATTCCTCTATACTGCGGACATCCAGTAAAACGGCACCAGGAGTCTTTCTATACTCCTCTACCCACTGGTCAATACCCTTTCTTTTGAAAGCATTAAAAAGTCCCATTTCTGCTTCTCCTATAGCATTGCTAGAATTGCACTCTTAGGTCTTGCACCCATTGCGGTGTTTACAACTTCACCATTTTTAATAACCATTAAAGTAGGAATGCTCATAATACCAAATCTGCTTGCCAGTTCAGGTTCCTGATCGACATTGATTTTACCTACCTTAATATCTGTTCTTTCTGAGGCGATTTCATCTATGATAGGCACTACCATGCGGCATGGCCCGCACCAAGGTGCCCAAAAATCCAACAGTACAGGTTTGTCAGAATTCATTACTTCTTTCTCGAAGTTGTTAATGTTAATATTCATAGCAGACATTTTTTTGTCCTCCTTTTTCTTTTCATCCCTATTATAAACAGAGTAAACAATCCTTTCTGTGATTAAATCACCAAAATATACCTTTGGAACTATATTTACAAGCAGGTCATTAAATCAGGAGTAATTTTTTTATGATTCTCAGCGGATTTTTCTCATTTATTAGGTAATTTTATCAAAGTAATGTTAATATGTATTTGATTTTATATTGATTTAACGTAAAAGTTTAGTATTCACCATAATTATATTGATAGATATAAAAGTATACCCCACTTTTCAGAAAATTAATGCGTATTCTATATACGAGAAGGAGTGAAGTCATGCGAAGTGAGCATCAGATTGTCATGTCGGTTTATGAAGCCAAAGATGATATGCAAAAGGCCGACGATCTAATAAGAGACTACATCCCTTTCATTCGATCAGAAGCCTCAAAATGTATTTCAAGGTTCTGTACTGAGCAGGACGATGAATTCAGCATTGCGATGATTGCTTTCCATGAAGCTATTCTGGGCTATGAGCATGACAGGGGTGCTTTTCTGTCGTATGCGGCTACACTTATTCGAAACCGCATCATTGACTTTCAGAGAAAAGAAGGTCGACATCAGGGTGTTATCTCGCTAAATGAGGAAATAGGGGATGATGAACAGACCCTGATGGATAAAATTGCTGATCAGCGCGATTACATTAAAGAATCAGCAGATTTGGAAGCTACCAGACAGGAAATTGAAGAACTGTCTGCTGTTATGGCCGATTTCGGTGTCAGTTTTTCTGATGTAGCTGATAACTCGCCCAAGCAGAATCGCACTTTTGAGACTTGTGCCGCTGCTATCCGTTATGCTGTCGAAAATCAGCATTTGCTGGACAAAATGCTGAAAACCAAAAAACTTCCTCTGAGACAGCTGGTTGCCGGTTCAGGTGCTGAACGCAAAACTTTAGAACGACACAGAAAATACATTTTGGTAATGCTATTAATTCAAACCAATGGTTATGAAATTATCCGTGGGCATTTAAGACATGCCCTAAAAACGAAAGGAGGTATGTCTGTATGAAAAAATACATTGTTATGGAGTGTCATCTGAGCTATGCTGTAGTTCTTGATGAAGATGGACATTTTTTGAAAGTAGCAAATCGCAATTATGAAGTAGGACAGACTGTGACCGATGTAATTGAAATGCAGATTCCACAGTCTCTGCCTAAGGAAAAGAAAACCAGAAAATGGGTATTCTCACTGGCAGCTGTGGCGGCCAGCATCATTATGGCTGTTACCATCCTGTTCCAGATGGGACAAATGACATTTGCCTCTATTTATCTAAAGATTAACCCTGAGGTTCGGATTGATGTCAATCGAAATGATGTGGTTGTCGGCTTAAGCGGAATTAACATCGACGGCAATGAGCTGATTGAAGGTTACGACTACAAAAAGAAAGATTTAAATCTGGTAATTGATGAACTGCTGGAAATGGCAATGGAAAAAGGTTATCTCTATGACGGAAGCAATATCACGCTGTTTTTAGATGCAGATAGCAATGAATGGATTACCTCCCATAAAATAAATCTCGGCAAGCATTTAGGTGAGTATCTGAAGGAAAAGATTACCGTGACCATCAAAATTATCAGTAAAAAGCAGATTATCATACCAATTGATCCGGATGACAGTGATTATGGCGATTCTGATTACGATGACAGTGATTATGATGATTCCGATTATGATGACAGCGATTACGGCGATGATAACTATGATGATTCAGATTATGATGACTCTGATTATGATTCTGATAGCGGAGCAAATGATTATGGCGACTAAAAGATTTTAGCAATATTAATAATCACATTGAAAATTTCTCCCCGACCCCGATTATTGATATCCACTTGCGTATTCTATAGCTGTAAGGAAAAAAAAGAAGCTCCTTATAGGGTTTAATTACTATTCAATTTTAAAAGTCAACCCCAGTTTGAAGTGAAGTCTTACGTAAGCTATTACTGTAAGAGGTAATTAAACCCTTAACTGTATGAATTATTCAAGGAGGAAAAAAACTATGAAAAAAGCAATTCGTGCAATTATTGTGGCTCTGGTATTGAGTCTATGTCTGACCGGTTGCGGTCTGCTGAAACTTGGCAAAGAACAGGTTAAAGGCGGTGTTCTTGTCTTGAAGGTTAATCCTGAGATTGCCGTCGAATATGACGAAAAAGGTGTTGTTACCGGCGTAACTGCTCGTAATAATGATGCTATTGAAATCATTAACAGTTGCGAAGGCCTGATTGGTCTGGAAGCAAAAGAAGCAATTTCTGCTCTGATAACCGCAATCGGTAATGCCGGCTACTTTGTTGAAGAAATTGAAGGCGAACACCGCAAGGTTGTATTAGAAATTGAATCTGGCTCTCAGCTTCCTAGCGATACTTTCATCGATGAAGTTGTTGAAGCAATTAAAAATGCTGTTAAAGACAAAGACTGGAAAGTCAAATTAGATGTTGAAAATGAAAGTGACTATGGTCTGTCTGATTATGACGATGATGATACTGATTATGATGATGACGACACCGATTATGACGATGACGACACTGATTATGATGACAATGATACAGACTACGACAATGATACAGACTACGACAATGACACTGATTACGACAACGACGACACAACAGATTATGACGATAATACTGACTATGACAGTGACGATGTAACAGATTATGACGATAACTCGGACTATGACGATAGCGACTACGACAACTAAGAAAAAACAGCCGCTTAAACTTAGACACGAGTTAAAACATAACATAAACCCACAGGATGATCTAATCCTTACCTCAAGGCTTAGGAAACTGTTTGATCATGACTCTAATGCTGGCTCACATGGTTCCTACCGTGTGAGCAGCTTATATTTTGATACACCATCTGATAAAGCATTAAAGCAGAAGGCGGATGGTGTAAACCAGCGGGAAAAGTTTCGTTTACGCTATTATGGTGAAGATCTCTCGTTTATTCGGCTGGAGAAGAAATTCAAAATTAACGGCCTGTGCGGTAAACATAGTGTCCCAGTGGCGGTAGAACAGGTAAAACGGATTCTAAATGGTGATATCGACTTTTTACTTTCCAGCCGGCATCCTTTGCTGATTGAACTGTACAGTAAAATGAAAGGGCAGCTTTTAATGCCTAAAACCATTGTCAACTATGACCGGGAAGCTTTTGTTTATGAACCAGGAAATGTTAGAATAACTATTGACCGCAACCTGCGTTCTGGTTTGAATAGCACCGATTTCTTAAACCCAAAGCTCTTTCATGCTCCGGTTCATGATGGGCTGGCTGTTCTGGAAGTAAAATATGATGAATTTTTATCTGATATTGTATCTATGGCGGTACAACTGCCAAATCGACAGGCTTCTTCTTATTCTAAATATGCTGTCTGTCGAAAATACGACTAGAAGGGAGAAACAATTATTTATGATTATGCCTTTATCTTTTCAAGATATCTTTAAATCAAGTTTTTTAGAAAATGTAACATCAATATCTCTTTTAGATATGGTCTTAGCTTTAGGGCTTTCTTTTATGGTTGGTCTTTTCATTTTCTATATCTATAAAAAAACCTATGCCGGCGTAATGTATTCCGCCAGCTTTGGAGTAACTCTTATCGCTCTATGTATGGTTACTTCTTTAGTAATTTTAGCCGTCACCAGCAACGTCGTTCTTTCTCTTGGGATGGTGGGCGCTCTTTCAATAGTTCGTTTTAGAACCGCCATCAAAGAGCCTTCAGACATTGTTTTTCTGTTCTGGTCTATTGCTGTAGGCATTGTTTTAGCTGCTGGCTTTATTCCTTTAGCCGTGATAGGCAGTCTCTTCATTGGACTGATTCTGCTTATCTTCTCGCAACATAAAGGATTTGAACAGCCTTATATTCTGGTGCTTCACTGCGAGGATGAGGCAACTGAACGACTTTCACATGAATTTGTGAAAACAAAAGTAAATAAGCTGTCACTGAAAAGTAAAAGCGTTGCCCCCGGCTGTATTGAACTGAACTACGAAGTACGGCTAAAGAGTTCTAACACCTACTTTATCAATGAATTATCTAAAATAGCCGGTGTCAGCCATACCGTTATGGTTTCCTATAATGGCGATTATATGAATTAAAGATATGCTGAAAAATAAATATATTGATCGAATCTGTATTGCAGTAATGACTTTAGCCCTTATTCTGACCATCCTGTTTATGAATGGCGAATCTTTAGGGCTGATACCCGCATCAATGGCTCCCGGTTATGTAACCCGTCTTTTTGATAAAAGCAGAGTTCATACTATCGATATTATTATTGATGACTGGGATGCTTTTCTTGCTACTGCAACCGAAGAAAAATATACCCCCTGCACCATGGTTATTGATGGCGAAAAATTTTCTCTAGTCGGATTGCGTGCCAAGGGTAATAATTCTCTTCGACTGATCAACAAATACGGTCTGGACCGCTATAGTCTGAAAGTGGAGTTCGATCATTATACCTACAAAACCTATCACGGACTTGATAAGTTTTCACTGGATACCTCTTTCCAGGATAACAGTTATATGAAAACCTGGATTACTTTCGATATGATGAATCATATGGGTGTTCCTACCCCTTTATGCAGCTACGTATGGGTGAAAGTCAATGGTAAGGACTGGGGACTGTTTCTGGCCATTGAAGAGCCTGAAGAAGGCTTTGCCAGACGTAACTTCGGCAAAAATCACGGTCAGCTTTATAAACCTGACTATAAATCTCTAAAAGCTGAAAATGCTGATGTTCATTTACGCTATACCGATGATAATTTTGATAGTTACAACAATATCTTCCGTAAAGCCAAATTTAAAATAACCGATGCTGATAAAAGAAGAGTCATTGAGGCTTTAAAGATACTGGCCACTGGCAAAAACCTGGAAACTGCTATCAATGTTGATGAGGTGCTGCGCTATTTTACTGCACAGGTATTTGTAGTAAATATGGACAGTTATCTGGGAAAGACCGGCCACAACTATTTCCTTTATGAAGAAGATGGCATCCTAAGCATTCTGCCATGGGACTATAATCTGGCCTTTGCAACCTACTCTTTAGGTATGCCTGACCCGATTAACGACTCAACACTATATGTCAACTATCCGATCAATACTCCTGCCAGCAAAGAAATAATGCTTAAACGTCCGCTCTTCCATAACCTGATGAAAAACAAAGAATACTATAATCAGTACCATGCTTATTTTAACTACCTTATTGAAAGCTATTTTGAAAGCGGCTATTTTGAAGAGTTTATTGATGAGACTTTACAAATGATTGCTCCATATGTAGAAAAAGATCCAACCGCTTTTTGTTCCTACGAAGATTTCCTCCTTGGTGTTGATACTATCAAAAGGTTTTGTCTGTTAAGAGCTCAAAGCGTACGTGGTCAGTTAGATGGAACCATTCCATCAACCATTGCCGGGCAAACAAAAGATAAAAGCAATCTGATTGATGCTTCCTCAATCTGGCTTCCTGACATGGGAGAAATTGCTGATTTGAAGAATAAAAAATAAGAAAACCACAGGACAGTTTTTTTATTTTTATATAAAATCAAGAAAATCTGCTGTTTTTGTTGATTAATCGGCCTTTATTACAATTAAATTAATTCAACCTTTACTAAAACTCAAAAATAACTTACAATTCAGTTGTAACTAAAAAGGAGGATAATATGAAAATTTCATCATTACAAAAACTTAGGTATCAATACACTCCTAAGCTTCCAGCGATGCTAAGGGGAGGTATCGACAACATCTCTGTTAAGGAAGGTGCGGAAACTAGAAGTGTAGCTGACCAGGAGAAAGTCAAAGCTCTTTTCCCGAATACTTATGGAAAAAAAGAAATCATATTCCAGCATGGGAAAAACACTTCTGTTAGCAAAAAACAGGTGGTAGGAGTTATCTTGTCTGGTGGTCAGGCGCCAGGTGGACACAATGTAATCTGTGGCCTATATGATGCTTTAAAAGCTACTAATCCTGAAAACCAGCTATATGGTTTCAAAAGAGGTCCAATCGGATTAATAAAAGATGACTACATGGTATTCGATGATGAATATATCGACAAGTTCAGAAATACTGGCGGATTTGACATCATCGGTTCTGGTAGAGACAAGCTTGAAACAGTTGAACAGTTTGAAAAAGTTGCTGCCAACTGTAAAAAACATGGTGTCAACGCAATTGTAATTATTGGCGGCGATGACTCTAACACCAATGCGGCTGTACTGGCAGAATATTTTGCTTCTAAAGATTATGGCATTCAGGTTATCGGCTGTCCAAAAACTATTGATGGCGACTTAAAAAACGAAGATATTGAATGTTCATTTGGTTTTGATACAGCAACTAAAACCTATAGCGAACTGATCGGCAATATTGCCAGAGATGCTAACTCTGCTAAAAAATACTGGCACTTTATTAAAGTAATGGGCCGTTCTGCTTCACACGTAGCTTTGGAATGTGCTTTAAAAACACAGCCGAACATCTGTCTGATTTCAGAAGAAGTAGCTGAAAAGAAGATGTCTCTTGCTCATATCGCTGATTACATTGCTGACGCTGTAGCAGCTCGTGCAGCTAATGGCAACGACTTTGGTATCGCAATTATTCCTGAAGGTGTTGTTGAATTTATCCCTGAATTCTCAGTTTTAATTAGTGAAATCAATGAAATGTTAGCTGGCAGCAAAGCTGATGAATTTAATGCCTTACCTTCATGGGAAGAAAAATATGCAATGATTGAAAAAGGCTTAACTGAACATTCGTTTGAAGTATTTGATCTTCTGCCACTGAATATTCAGCAGCAGTTATTTATGGATCGAGACCCTCATGGAAACGTTCAGGTCTCATTGATTGAATCAGAAAAACTGTTTAGTGCTTTAGTAAAGGCTAACCTGGCTAAGAGAAAAGCTAAAGGTACCTACAATGGCAAGTTCAGTGCTTTACACCATTTCTTCGGTTACGAAGGCCGATGTGCTTTCCCATCTAACTTTGATGCTGACTACTGTTATTCATTGGGATACAATGCCTTTATGTTAATCCAGTATGGTTATAATGGTTATCTGTCAAAAGTAGCTAACCTTTCTAAACCAGCTGACCAGTGGATTGCTGGCGGTATGCCAATCACCAAGATGATGAATATTGAAAGAAGACATGGTGAAGATAAACCGGTCATCAGAAAAGCGCTGGTTGAATTGGATGGAAAACCATTTAAGTATTTTGAAGCCAATAGAGACAGATGGGCAGTTGAAACAGCATTCCTTTACCCTGGAGCAATCCAATATTATGGACCGGCTGAAGTGTGTGACATTACAACTGAAACATTAGCTTTAGAAAAACAATAAACCTATTAGGCAGGCATCACAGAAGTGCCTGCTTTTTTTATTGTCTCTGTTAAAAAAACTACAGTTTTTAAACAAAAATAGTAACGCTTTTACGATAGTGGTGATACAATATTCATATCAAACAAATCTTAATATCAAAAAAGGTACCACTTTAATTATTGAAGACTTGATGATATTTGTATTCTCTAATAGGTTTTTATCATAAAAATACAATACCAGAAAAGCCCGACGGCGATGCCTTCTTATATTCAAGAGTTGCTGAAAACAAGCGAAGTTATTTTGGTTATTTCAAACTTCAATTGGCATTATTTCTGTTACAGGAGGAAACGATAATGAAAAAACTTTTAATTCTGCTTTTAGCTCTGATATTAATGCTGCCTCTTTGCGGCTGCGAAAAGGATAAACCGATAGACGACAACAATAATAATGACAATACTGATAATAGTTCTTTTTCCAAGGTCGTCGCTGTCGACAATCAGGAATGCTCGATAGTCATTAAGGGGGTTGATCTTAAAAATAGCGCAGGTTTAGCCTTAAAAGCTGAACTTATAAACAAATCAGGCAGTAAGACTCTGATGTTTTCCATAAAAGAAGCTACTATTAATGGTGTTGACTGTGAAACCATGTTTTCCTGGATGGGTGCACCAAAAGAAAAGTATAATGATGATATTGTTTTATTGAGTAATTTACTTAAAGAAAACGGTGTTGGTGATTTCACAGATATTCAGATTACCTTTTTTGTCTATGACGTTGATAACTGGGAAGGTGGCGCTGTTGCTTTGGAAACTGTTCACATCTATCCTTATGGTCAGGATAAAGCCAGCAAATATGTCCGAGAAGAAAAACCTTCTGATAATGTCATCGTTGATAACGATTACGTCAAGGTAGTTGTCGTTAGTTATGATCCAAATGGGCAAAATGGCTATACTGTCACGATGTTTTTGGTAAACAAAACGGATAATATTGCCATGTTTGCGGTATATGATTCTTATATCAACGGAACTTTTATCTATCCTTACTGGGTTGTCTATGTTTCTAGACAAGGCTGTGCCTTCAGTTCAATTACCTGGTCGCCTGATAGTTTAAAAGAAAAGGGAATAAAGGAAGTTGAAAAAATAGCAATCCTGCTTGAAGCAGTTAATTATGAAAATTGGCAGGGCGATTACTACGTAAAAGAAACATTCACCTTAATCCCCTAAAAACAATCGTAGTTATTTAATTCTTACTCCTGCTGCCTTGAACGTATAATAATACGGACAAGGTTTTTTTATAATCTATATTTGGTGATATCTGTAACTTTTCGTGTCTTGAATGTTATAATAATCTCAGCTGAACACTTTTTAATAACCACTGGGAGGTAAATGAATGAAAAGAATAATATTTTTACTGCTGATATTAATGCTAATGCTTCCGCTTTCAGGCTGCAGAGAGGTTGACAAAAGCAATAACAACGACAACAACAATGGAAAAGATAAAATAAATGCTGAAGAGTTTTTTGCTGTTGACAATAAACAATGCTCTATCAAAATAAAAGAAACTTATCCTGATGATAAATCAGGCTTTATGCTGACTTTGGAATTCGAAAACAAATCTAAGGATAAAACCTACTTTTTCTATATCCATAATGCTTCGGTTAATGGTCTCCAATGCAATCCTTACAGTTCATTGGAATTGGCTGCCGGAGAAAAAGATGATATTGATGTTTACTTACCTATCGATAAACAGGCAAAAAAGAATATCGGTGATTTTACCGATATTGCAATTACTTTTCAGGTTAACGATACTGCTGACTGGAATGCTGCTCCTATTGTTTTCGAAACTATCCATATCTATCCTTATGGCGAAGATAAAGTTTCTAAATATGTTAGAGAGCCACAACCTAATGATATTATCATCATGGACAATGAGTTTGCTACTGTTATAGTGACTGGTTATATTCCTGGTGGAGATTATGGCTATGCCATTAATCTATTTTGTGTAAATAAAACCAGTCATCTGATGATGTTTAGTACCTATGGAACAATTATAAACGGCACTATGACTGATATTTCTTATTTAGCCTATATATATCCTGACAATTGCGGCTTTAATCAAATGATTCTTTATACGGATTCACTGAAAAGTATTGGTATTACCGATGTTAAGACAATTACGTTCGAGTTACAGATTCATAAAATAGATGGCGACAATTATGATTTGTACGCGAGTGAAATAATTACCTTAGAACCCTAAAATCAACAAGCCAACTGAAAACCGGCAAAGGATTTA
>JARKSP010000035.1 GCA_029974225.1 Erysipelotrichaceae bacterium | reverse complement strand
GGTCCGCTTCCTTTTCATCCTCACTAGAAGTACCTTCTACCAGTGATAGATGACCCAATATTATGTGTCCCAGTTCATGAAAAAGGCTGAACCAGAATTTATCGGCATCTTTTCCCCTAACTGTCATCCCTATAACAATTTTCTTTCCTTCATAAAATGTTATTCCATGAAGAAAAGAACCACCAATATGGGGTAAAAAGATTAACGCGATTCCGCATTTGCTAAGTCTTTTAGTCAGGCAATCGCAAAACACTGACGGTTCATGAGTTGTCAACTTGCGAATTTCTGCCAACATTTCTTTTAACTTCTCAATATTTATTGGATCGGTATTTATGTTTCTTGATTCAATTTTTGCTTTTTGAGCATAGGAAATAAGGACATAATCACTCTTTTCACCTTCGCCAAGTTTACGGCAGACGATATTAGGGATAAGCGCTTTTTCAAGAATTCCCAATCTTACAACTTCAAAGAATTTGCGCAGATTAACTACTCTTTCCTCTTTCTTACGAGTTTGTTTGACCCACTGGTTTTTTGCCATTTCGTTATAGGGTATCTTCTTTAAAATTTCCAAATCTTCATCCATTTCGCTTTCTGCATTTACCCTTGCCAGCTTTTCTCGATAGTTACTTTCAAGATTGTTCCAGAAATGAGCTGGAACACCAAGCACCATTTCTAAACGCAACGCCATATCAGAGGTAAGCTGAACCTCACCATTGATGAGTTTGCTGATATGCTTTTCAGACATTTCCATTCTAGAAGCAAATTCCTTTTGGGTCATACCACGATCAAAAAGCTGCTCCTTTATTGTCGCGCCAGGTGGTGTTGCGATAACTGTTCTACTTCTAATCATAAAAGTTCCTTTCTTTTCAGTGATAATCAACAATTTCAATAATGCACACAAGTTGTATTTCAGATTTTCGTTTTTCAAAAACAAGTCTGTAAGGATGGACTAGATCAACAGCGTATTGGTTGCTTCGCTTCCCTTTTAATAGGTGGCATCTTCCAATTTTGTATTTAATCATCATATCAATGCTGTCAGCTGCTTTTATCTGATCAACACGAAGCTGTATTTTTTCTGCCATTTTTATACCATAAATCTTTTCGGTAAATGAAGCATCAGTGCATATCTTCTCTAGTTTTTTACTCTTATATTCAACTTTCAAATGTTCATTCCTCTCATACATATTTACCTCTAAGGTTAATTTAATTATAGAATTAATTCAAATTTCAGTCAACAATCAATTAACCTTATAGGTTAATTTTTCAAATCGCAATAAAAAAGATAGATGGAAAACCATCTATCTTAAGTTTATAAATTGCAGACCAAACTTTTTAACCTTTGATTTTAAGTTTTTTTACAACATCGATGTTGTTAACCAGATTACATTTTTTCTATCAAACGCTTCTTGATTTCATTAAATTCTTCCTCTGTTACAATACCATTATCAAGGAGTTCTTTATACTTTTTAATTTCATCAACTATGTCTAATTTTTCAGAAGATTCTGTTTTAATAGCTTCTTCTTTTACTATTCTTTCAATTTCAATAATATCTACCGCTAATTTTTCCTCTGTGTATGAAAATTTAGCTTCATCTAGTGTATCAATTAGTATGAATCCCATCGGTCTTAATGTTGCAAATGTAATTCCTCCAGAAACAAAACCACCTAAAACAGGTACCGCTTTAGATATTACTTTCCCAAATATTTCTCTTGTCATTTTACCGCCAAAAAATCTGACTATAGATTTTATTATTGGATAATAAAATGTTTTCGTTAGCGCCATTTGAGGAATCTTTTTTAATGCCTGTTTGCTCAATTGATTTGCAAGTACTCTGAGTGTCGCTGATGCACCGCTAGCGCCAAACATGACTCCACAATAAATAATCAATGTATTCATTACTTTTTCCTCACTTAGATTACCTTCGCTCCATAAATCTTCTTCGCCATAAAGGTAAGATATTTCTTGGGCAAGACGTAAGGTAATACCAAAATACTGAATTGTATCTGCTGGTATTGTAGCTGCCATTGCTAAACCTCCAGGCATACCAGCTGCAAATGACATTGCCGAAGACTTAAGCGTCCTATCAACAACTAAACTTCTAGCAAGTCCCCTTAATTCTTTTCTACTAATGCCCGCTTCAATAGGCCCAACTTTTAAAATTGTCTCTTTTAGATTACCATCTTTCTTTTCGAAAGTAGACATTAGAAAGGCATCACGATTAACTTTTACACCTGGTAATCGAATTGCCTTTTCAATCACTTGTACAATTGCACTATCTGTGTTTATAAAATTATTTTCTTCTGACATATTTTTTCCTCCTATAACAGAACCTGTATTTTTCGCGAATTTTTATTTATTTTAGCAAAGCTGAACAAAGAAAAATATTTCTTTTCACAAATACTGTAATTTATTAATATATATTCATTTAATTTTTTCTTACTATCAAATTGAGGTTCTTGAAGAGAAAATAAATATAATGATGTTATTTTTATTGATTTCTAATGATTTTTAATAATTTTAGTAGCAACCTCTAACATTTCCACAGCTATGTTGAAATTATCAGTGATTAGATTATAGACTGCATCCTGGGAAAAAACACCACATTTTAAATCTTCTGGAAATTCACCGTCATCCAGGCTGTCAAAATCAAGTTCATATTGCTCACTTAGATAATAGTCTTCCAATTCAGTATATTGTGTTTGACTTTCTAAAAAATCTTCAAGAGCGGCTTTTAATTTGTCTATCTTAAGATTATGTTCATCAAGAATCTCTTCCATTTTCATGATTTTCTCAATACGTTTATTAATGCTCATTTTCTTTCCTCCAATTATGTCTGTAGTTTCTATTTTAACTTTTATATTATTAGAAAAACCCCTCCAGTTTTCATATCAAACTTTTGGGGTTTATTTAATACTTACATAAAATATCTATTAAGCTATTAATCTGTTATCCTTAGATTTTTTCTCTCTTACGGTAGGTAGTATGCAGATATTTGTGAGCTTTTTCGCCATAAACATCGCCTAAGAAATCATCATATAACTTTTTAATCATTGGGTTTTCATGTGATTTTCTTAGCTTGTGTTCTCGGTCAGCCTGATATAGAGCTTCTCTTCTTCTCTGCAGAATGCTCATATCTCCATGATGGTAAGGCTGTCCGCCACCACCGATACATCCGCCTGGGCAAGCCATGATTTCAATGACATCAAAATCATATTTGCCATCTCTGACTCCGTTTAACAATTCTCTAGAATTTCCTAAACAATGAGCGATACCGATTCTAAGTTTTTTATCACCGATATGGACAGTAGCTGATCTGATATCTTCAAAACCTCTAAGCTGCTCAAACTCAACCTTTTCAAGTTCTTCACCGGTAATCCACTCATAAGCTGTTCTGACCGCTGCTTCGATAACACCTCCGGTAGTACCAAAGATTACCGCTGCCCCAGTAGATTCACCCAGCAGATTATCAAATTCACTTTCTGGCAGATTTTTGAAATCTAAACCAAACAGATGAATCATTCTGCCTAATTCTCTGGTAGACATTACGATGTCAACATTAAGTAAGCCATCATTTTTCAGCTCTTCTCTGATTGCTTCCTCTTTTTTAGCGGTACATGGCATGATACTTACCATTACTATATCTTTAGGGTCGATATTTCTTTCCTTAGCATAGTATGATTTGACCATTGCACCCATCATCATCTGAGGTGACTTACAGGTTGAAGGTACATCCAGCATATCCGGGAAGTTTTCTTCAATAAATCTTACCCAGGCTGGACAGCAGCTTGTCAGCATTGGAAGCCGGCCGTTATTTTTGATTCGATGAACCAGTTCACTTGCTTCTTCCATAATTGTCAGGTCAGCACTGAAGTCGGTATCAAATACCGCATCAAAGCCGATAGTTTTAAGAGCAGAAACCAGTTTTCCGGTAGTAATAGAACCAGGTTCCATATCAAACAGTTCACCGATAGCTACTCTGATTGCCGGAGCAACCTGTACTACTACATGTTTGTCCGGATTTCTTAAAGCATCCCAGACTCTATATGTTTCATCTTTTTCAACTATTGCTCCAGTAGGACAGACAGCTGCGCACTGGCCACAGAAGACACATGATGAGTCTTTAAGCGCTAAGTTAAATGCTGGAGTTACAGTTGCTTCAAAGCCTCTCTTCATTGCTGAAAGAACACCGACTGTCTGAACTTCATTACACATAACTTCGCATCTTCTGCACATGACACATTTAGAAGGGTCTCTAACAATTGCTGCTGATTTTTCATCAACATTGTGAATCATTCTTTCGCCTTCATATTCGTTTTTTCTGATTCCAAGTTCTTCTGCCAAATCCTGTAATTCACAGTTAAGATTTTTCGGACAACTCAGACAATCTTTCGGATGGTTAGAAAGCAATAATTTCAGATTTGCCTGTCGAGCATGGATAGCTCTGAAAGAATTTGTTTTTATAACCATATTATTGGTAATCTTGTCTACACAAGAAGGAACCAGGTTTCTTCTTCCTTCGACTTCTACCACACAGACACGACAGCTTGCAGGTTTATTTTCAAAATCAGTACCTTCAAGCTTCATATGACAAAGGGCTGGTATTCTGATACCCATACTCTTTGCTGCTTCTAAAATTGTTACAGGCTCATCAAAGAATGCTTCTTGTCCATTAATTACGACTCTAATTTTTTCCATTTCATTCACCACCAATTACCAATCTGTTATCTAGGGTTTTACTATTGCGTTGAATTTACAAACGCCATAGCAAGCACCACAACCGATACAATTATCTTCATCTATGACATGTACTTCTTTTACCTTGCCACTGATACATGAAACTGGACAAGCTCTGACACATCTTGTACATCCTATACATTTATCCGCTAGGATAGAATATGACTTTTTAATTTCTTTATTTGCGTATTTATCGTACTCGTTTTTGAAATGTTTCAGCGTACTCAACACAGGATTAGGAGCAGTCTGGCCAAGTCCGCAAGCTGCTGAATCGATTATGGTATGACACAAGTCTTCCATAACAGCTACTTTTTCTGGACTGCTTTCCAGATTTACTAAATCCTCTAACATTTCTAACAGTCTCTTGGTTCCTACTCTACAAGGAGTACACTTGCCGCATGATTCTTCCTGAGTAAACTCCAGGTAGAATTTTGCTATCTGAACCATATCGTTATCTTCATCCATAACGATCAGACCGCCTGATCCCATCATGGCACCTATCGCTTTAAGGTTTTCATAATCAATTGGAGTATCAAGATCTAATTCTGTTACTACCCCTCCTGAAGGTCCACCAATCTGAACAGCCTTAAAATCCTTGCCATCAGGAATTCCGCCACCTATTTCGTAAACAATCTCTCTTAAAGTGATTCCCATCGGTACTTCTACCAGACCAACGTTGTTGACTTTACCTGCCAAGGCAAATACTTTTGTACCCTTTGATTTTTCGGTACCCATAGTTCCAAACCAGTCTGCTCCCTTAAGAATAATCTTAGGAATGTTGGCAAAAGTTTCTACGTTATTTACGGTAGTTGGCTTTCCTAAATAACCTCTCTGGCTTGGGAATGGAGGTTTACTGGTTGGTTCACCTCTGCTGCCTTCAACTGAATGGATTAATGCGGTTTCCTCACCGCAGACAAACGCTCCGGCACCAAGTTTAAGGTGGATGTCAAAATCAAATCCGCTATCGAAGATGTTTTTACCTAACAAGCCTCTTTCTCTTGCCTGGTCAACAGCCTTCTGCAGCCTTTGAATTGCCAGAGGATATTCAGCTCTGATATAGACAATACCGGTATTTGCTCCGGTAGCATAACCACCGATAGCCATTGCTTCAACGATACAGTGTGGGTCACCCTCTAAAATAGAACGGTCCATGAAAGCTCCCGGGTCCCCCTCGTCAGCATTACAGAAGATATACTTTTCATCAGATTTTTCTTTAGCCGTAAGTTCCCATTTTAATCCTGTAGGGAATCCTCCGCCACCTCTTCCTCTTAGACCTGATTTCTTGATTTCACTGACTACTTCTTCCGGAGTCATTTCGGTCAGCACCTTGTGAAGAGCCTTATAGCCATCTTCAACAATGTACTCGTCGATACATTCAGGATTCAACTTTCCACAGTTCTGCAGAGCAATTCTGGTCTGCTTTTCATAGAACTGCATATCATGGTGATTGGTTATTTTTTCTTTTTTAACAGGATCTACATATAGCAGTCTGTCTACATAAACACCCTTTAGTACGTGCTGATTAATAAGGTCTTCACAGTCAGACACTTTTACTTTAACATAAAATACATTATCTGGTTGCACCTTGACAATCGGACCTTCACCACAGAAGCCAAAACATCCGGTAGGAACAACAGACACATCATCAATATTCTTCTCTTTTAAAAGTTCATTTAGGCGATCGATTATTTCTGCGCTTTCTGAAGCAACACAACCTGTGCCCTTACAAACCAAAAATTGTAATCTCTTATAGCTCATTTTTTCTCCTTTAATCTGTCACTTAACTCTTTATCCAAAAATTTTTCTTAATTCATTAGTGACTTCATCGACATTTGTTTTACTGATAACAAATTCCTCGCCAAAATTACTTATCTTTAAGTCAAAGCCAGCTTCAGCATTTTCGTCGCCTTTATATATTACTTTGACCTTGTCCATCTTCATTTCTTCGAAATAGCCATAGACTTTTCTTATGAATTCACTTATCGCCTCATAATTGAGTTCTTTTACAGCCAGTACATAGATATTAATTATTTCAGAGTCTCTCATTTCTCCGACTTCTCGCATATGTACTTCACTGAAAAACTTTTCTTTTATCTGATTAAGCTGATTAATATTTGATATTCTCATTTCTAATCACCTCTTTCTTGGCGTACAATATCATCGATGATACCTTTGACCATATCTTTTGTTACATGACCGATAATTTTTTCATTGATTTTAATTACCGGAGCCAGGCCACAAGCCCCAATACATCTTACTGAGATCAAAGAAAATAGACCATCTTCACTTAAACCGTCTGGTCCAATTTTTAATAATCTCGCAAACTCGTCTAAGATTTCCTGGGCATTTTTTACATAACAGGCAGTACCCATACAAACCGCTACTGTATACTTACCGGTTGGCTTTTCGGTAAAGAAAGAGTAAAAAGTAACAATGCCGTTAATCTTAGATGCAGGTAGATCTACAGCCCGTGCAATGTAAAGCTGCAGTTCCTTAGGAAGATATCCATAATGCTCCTGAGCAAAATGGAGAATCTTAATAATGTCACCTTTTTTGTTTTCGACTTTGTCGATAAACTCTTGGATTTCCTGGACTTTTGTCTGGTCAAGTTCATCCATTTTAAAAATTTTGTTCACAGTATTCCCCCTTTTAGTTTTGGAAACAATAATTCTAGTTTCTTTATCAGCACTTACAGAAATTATATAATTTATAACAGTTTAAATCAACCTTTCTTACGAAAAATGTGATTACTTTCACGATTTTATTCTGCTTTTTAAAAATCATAAAAACACAGATAAGCACTAATGTCATTGATTTTTATAGTCTATACTTCATTTGCGATTAATAAATCAATTATCCTTCTCTCAACTGCACTATCAGTACTGAACAGGGAGACATAACCATTGAATGCTTCTGCCATTTCTTCAGCTGTCAGGGCATATATTTCAGTCATAGCCAAAAAACTGTCCTTCCTTTTATAAAATGACAGATACTTCTCTATGCCATAACTGCTAATCAGCCAGTCAGTGAAAGCACCTGCTATGGGATAGGTTATGGCACAGTTTAAAGAAAAAAAAACAATCTTTGTTTAACAGTTCAGCTATAGAGACATAGCGATTGTTTTTAAGATAAAATACAGTCCAGTCCAGATTCGTTATTTTCCACCAGTAACGGTCAAAATACATCGCCAGTCCTTCTCTGATTGCCGGGCTATCCGGCCTATTTATGTTATAGCTGATTATATGAGCATCTTCATGAAAACCAACGCACTTAATATCTTTATTGTAGACAGCATATATCTTATCCGGCAGCCTGGCAAAGCCGTTGCAGGGTTCATTATCACCATAAATTCTGCCTACTTCCTGAGGACAGTCATAAAGAAAATATTGAATCTTAAAATCCAATTCCACTCGTAAAACTGTGCAGATATGTCTATAACAGGCTTCCTGCAAAGCTGCTATTATCAGAATATCCTTTTCCGCCTCGCTATCTGAATGATAATTAAAAATGTAGTGTTCACTTGCATATTGTTTCATCTTGATCAGTCCCTGCCTATAATCTTATATATAATAAGTATATACAATAACACTATTCAAAAAAAGTTTAGCAGATGCTTTACAGCTTCTGTCTAAACTTTTTTAACAGTCATTCAATCTTTAAACTAGATTTTTGATAAAAGATCCCTGATCTTATGTTTATAATCCTCCTCGTCAATCAGCCCCTGCTGGCGTAAAGCATTGACTTTTTCAATTCTCTCTTCAATCGTCTTTTCTTCCAATGCTGCTTTCACTTCGATGGCCGCTTCCTTTACCGCCGATGATAAATCATCAAGGTCTATTTTCTTTTCTTTTAAACTGACCTGTTTTAGCAGATCCTGTTCTATTGTAAGAGGGATTTCATTTCTGATGAATATAGTATAAGCGTTTTTACCAACCGCTTTGGTGTTGGCAATATCAATACCGCTGGTAGTTATTCCCCCTAAAAGAGATATGGTCCTTCGAATGTTGGCGACACTTCTGGTGCCTACTTTTGACATCAGTCTAAACACCGTAGCCTTATCTATTTTTATCAGAACCTCTTCCGGAATATCATTGATCGTTTCCGCAGTAATTTTCTTTTCAGTATCAATTCCTGAACTTCTCATTATATTACCCATGTTGGCAGCTGTAAGACAGGCAATTATCAGCGTCTGAGTGTTTTTGGCCTGAATATCAAAACCACCAATTACCGCAATGGCCGAACTCATTCTAAGCTGGGCATACATTGAAACCGGCAATGCTGCCAGCATGGCGCTGAGTCCGCCAAAGTTGGTTAGATAATCGGAATTTTCACACTTCAGAATTGAATCAGCTATCAGTGCTTTTACAGCTGAATCAACATCCGGATTATTACGCACATACTCAATTGCCAGCTCTTCAACCGGAACCGAAACCTCGCCTACACCATGGACAGACTTGTTATAGAGAGCATGGAGCAACTCCTGCATTTTCTCTTCTGTTAGCAGCTCTTCTTTTTTCCTGTTTATTTCCTGAGCCGCCTTGACAACATCTTTTATAGTGTTTTCCGAGGTTTCCTTAACCGCTGGAACCACCTTGTTCTCGGCAAAATCCACGACATCTTCACCGACTTTTTTTATTGCCGGTACAGCTTTTTCGCTAGCAAATTTTCTGGCATCTTCGACTGTTCTTTTTGCCGTTTCTACAGTCTTGTCGACAATGTCTTTCAGTTTAAATTTCTTCTTGTTAGTCTCCTGTTCTTCTGCCATAATGACCCCTCCATTAAAGCGATTATTATTATTTTTTAAGCTTTAATATCTTCAATTAAATTATAGCATAATCTCTTTATATCAACTCATCTCAATATAATAAAACAGTAATAATTTTCACAACTAAAAACCATTTTCTTTCAGCTGATATTAAGTGTAAAAAAGAACTTCAGCAGTTAAAGCACAACCACATTTGAAACTCTTTTTTCGTTTGTTAAAGCAGGAAAGATAGCCTATTCCCAGAGATCAATTTCTTTTTTCGCCTGAACATTTTTCAGATGTTTTTTTATGGCTATGCCAAACAGTACAATCCCGGCAATCATATAGATTACACCAAAGAAACATACAATTTTATACGGAATTTCCTCTTTGTTCAGATTAGTCATCTGTACCAGCATGAATACTCCTAAAGCGAACTGAGCTATTCCTAAAGTGAAGAAATAACCATATCTTTTTTTGGCTTGTCTATATAGTTCGAACTTTTCCGTATATATTTCCAGAGGTCCTAAAGAAGTGTTCTTTCGTAAGTATACTCTACCGCTGTATTGAGCAGCCACGCTTACTCCACCTTCTTCTAAGAATTCCAAATATTCCTTTCTTTTTGCCCCCACATAATCAGGAATATCTATTTTATACTGATACTTGGTAGGTGAAACATCTTCAAATTCATAAACTCCATTATAGTATCCTATCATCATCAGACTGTTTTCACCCTGCTGATTTAACCATTTTTCTTCTTCATCAATGTCTAAAAATGTTTTCTTAATTTTGGTTTTCATACACTTTCTCCTTTATTGCTTTCGCATTTTTTAACAATTCTTCTAAACGATCTAACTCCAGTTGAAAGAACTTCTTACCGGTATCAGTTATGACATATTCAATTTTTCGGTCATAGGTCTCATTTTTCAGGGGTTTAATCCATTTTTTTCGCTGCAGATTGTCTAATGCCCCATAGACAGTTCCTGCTCCAAGATTTACACGGTTATTGGTAAGCTCTGATATATCTTTCATCAGGGCATACCCATGAGCTGGCTGGTGTAGTCGAAGCAGAATATAATACACCGATTCTGCTAGGGCACTAGTCTTAATAGGTTTCATAATCTCTCCTTTCTCTCTATTACGTTTAGAGATATATCTATAAACTTAATATATCATTAAACGTAATAGTTGTCAATAAATATTTAACAGTTTTTAAAAAAGTATTTCCTAAAGAAAAGACCTCATAATTCTGATAAATAATCAAAACTATAAGGTCCGATAAAAATGTTGGCTATGCAGCAACGACGTTATCTGATTAAACCACTACTTTATTTTAATCAATACTTTTTCCCCTTCACTTTCCAGCCAGTTAGTATGATAAGCTCCTTCTCTGTCTTCCAGCTCAAAAGTATGTGATCCAAAGGCATCTCGCATGCCCTGTATTATATTCAGCGAATTATTTTCATCTGTCATACTCAGCCAATATTGATATGTTGTCGAGATTAGCGGGCAGTAAGCTTCATGTTCTGTCAGAGTTTTAACCACTTCTTTCAATGCCAAACTCATTTCTCTAATACGAGAGGATACATTTTCATTATCCAGAATATTATTTTTATCTAAATCATACTTATCTATTTCATACAAGAACTCTGATTCCAATATGCTGCCTTTTTTCCAGACATTAATTAAATTATTAATTGAGATGTTCCAGTTATAATGTTCGTTTGATTTCTTTATCAGATCAAATCCCTGCTGATAGATTAAATGCTTTAGCATCACCAGGCAGATTCTCAGTTTTTCAACAAATTCGCTTTCATTTAACATTTTTTCATTCGCATTAACTTCTGATTGATTTCTATACCTGGAAACGTTTCCCTCATTAGACATAAACCTGACCAGTACGCTGGTTATTATCGAAGGTGCTACTGCCTTTAGTCTTATGCTTTCTAAACTGATCATAAAACCAGTCCCTTTTTGCTGAACCTCTCCCTTTATTCTGTTCAGAAGGAAGTTTTCCGGAAATTCCGGATCCTTAAATTCTAATATTATAGAAGCCAGCCTTAAAAGATATGATTCCAGAATTCCTTTGCTTACTTTTTTAAACACTTCGCTAACTTCAACATTATTCATATTCAGCTTGTTCTTTAAAAAGCCATATATTTCAGAAATTAGCTGAAGTTCGGCATATTCTATTCCATTATGAACCAATTTGACAAAATGACCTGCTCCTGATTTCCCGATGTATCCAATACAAGGATTGCCAAACTTATCTTTAGCTGCCGCCTTTTTCAGATAAGCACTAATTTTTTCATAGGCATCATAGTCTCCAGATAGCATCAGGCTAGGGCCGTTCAATGCTCCAAGTTCACCGCCCGAAAATCCGCAGCCAAGATAGCGCAAGCCCTGATTGCTCAGTTTTTCTTCTCTGGCTATGGTGTCCAGGTGTGACGAATTGCCCATGTCAACGATTATATCTTTCGCTGACAGATATTTTCTTAGATCACCTAAAACATCATCAACAATCTTTCCGGCTGGGATTATGAGCAATATTTTTCTGGGTTTCTTTAGACTTTCACATAATTCCTGGACTGATTCATTGATTCTGATCTGATCAGAATTATAATCTTTAAAAGCAGTTTCAGCTTTCATAACATCAACATCAAAAGCTGAAATTGAGACATTGCAATTAATTAAATTTTTCGCAAAGTTAGAGCCCATTACACCTAAACCTATAATTCCAATGTCATATCTCATATTAACCTCTTTCTTTTTCCAATCTCATTTTTAATTCTTCTTTTGCTTTTTGCAATATCTGTGGTTCTTTAACAAATCGCATTGCTGTCATCGCCATTGATTTGGCAGAAATTTCCAGACATCTTTTGCCGCTATCGGAAATTGCCAGTTCTTTAAACTGATTTGTATGATTAGATATCTTATAATCCTTAAAAATTGTGATATAAGGATTACAGATCGGTATTACTCTGGATACATTTCCTAAATCTTCGCCGCCATAGTCAATTGGCAATCCTGGAAGTAAATCTTCTTTTAAATAAGCTAGCTCTTCCTTGCAAATATTTGATAAGGTTTCATTTCTGATTCTTCCCTGATAGCCTTCTTTTATTGTTATCTCAACTTCACATCCCATAGCTAAAGCTGTTCCTTTGGCACAATCACTTATCATCCGAGTATAGTTTTCTAAATCCGCCAGACTAAAACAACTGACTGATGACTCTACTTCTGCAGCTTCTGGAATTAAACCTGTCGTTTCTCCACCCTTGGTGATTACAGAAGAAAGACGAGCGTCTCCCTTAAAGCGCTGACGCAAAAGTCCGCAACCGTTTAAGAATAATGTTGCAGCACTTAAGGCATTTATACCCTTTTCCGGATGAGAACCTGCGTGAGCAGATTTGCCAATAAAACTGACTTTAATTCGCATAGAAGATAAACACTCACCGGCTAATCTAGAAATATCACTGGTAGGATGCATCATCAGAACCGCATCAGTGCCTTCAAAAACTCCTTCTTTCAGCATAATGATTTTGCCGCCACCTGCTTCCTCGGCAGGAGTTCCAAACACTTTAAGGGTACAGGATTCTCCGCTTTTTTCCAAATGTTTTTTTACCGCAAGTGCTGCTCCGACTGCTGAGATTGATATTAAGTTATGACCGCAGGCATGACCGATAGGTAGGGCATCATATTCAGACACAATACCAATTGCTGGCTTGCCATTGCCAGAGACAAAAGTAGCTACAAAAGCGGTATCTAAATTAGCAACACCTCTTTCAACAGCGAAGCCCTGCTTTTCCAAATAATCTGTTTGCACCTTCGCCGCCTTAAATTCTTCAAATGCCAACTCTGGGTTAGCATGAATAAATTCAGACATCTCCCAGAGTTCAGCAAAGTGGTTGTCTATGATGTTTTCTATCGATTTTCTATAATCATAGCTAATCATTAGAATACTCCAATTAATGCACCAACCATACAGATTAAGATAATCAATCCAATTAATTTAACATAATTCTGGCCTTTATTTTTGAAATACCATAAAATACCAAAGATTGCCAACAGCGGTAGAATTCCCGGAATAATTGCATCCAGAATCTTCTGTAGTGATATTACCGTTTCCGTAGCTTCAATTGTGTACTGCAGTTTGGTACTCAATCTGACATAAGAAGCTGATAATGCTCCCATCATAAATAAACCCAGGATAGAAGCAGCATCGATAACCTTGTTCATTAAGCCGGAACTGATCATCTTTGTAACTGCATCAGTACCAAGATTATATCCCAGGGTTGCTGTATATCTGCCTATTACAAAAACCATCAGTGTAAATAAGAATGGGAATACCACTCCTAAAGGATTGCCTTGTAAAGCAAATGAACAGCCTAAAGCTAAAATGATAGCTTTCATTGTTCCCCAAATCAAAGTGTCTCCAATTCCAGCGATTGGACCCATCAGCCCAAGCTTAAGGTTCGTAATCAGCTCGCCACTCATTTCTTTGTCTTGGGCTTTTTTCTCTTCCATTGCCAAAGTGATAGCCGGAACCATTGCTCCGATCGTTCCTTCGGTATTGAAGAACTCCAAGTTTCTTTCTAAAGCTTCTCTCAATCCCTCTTTATCATCAGGATACAGAAGCTTCAGGTTTTTAGCTAATGCATTACAGAATGACAACGCCTGCAATCTTTCATAAGAGTTTGAGTTTTCGCCCCCTAACCACCAGTACAGGTGGGTCTGATTGACATGTTTTTTCTGAATCACTTTATTTGTTACTGTATTTTCACTCATATTATACTCCGTCCTTTCTATGTTCCATAGTTGACTTATAATAAATCAGTAATGCAATACATACACCGAATACTGCTATGGCCATTGTTCCTAAGTTTAAATATTTAACCAGGAAATAGCCGATAAAGTAGAATGGCAGAATTTCTTTTCTTCCAATTTGTAAAAGAATAATTGCAAAACCAATAGCTGGTAAAACACCGCCAGCAACTCCTAATCCCGTTGTAACCCAGGCAGGAAGATTGTCTACTAAAAATTTTGCCGCTTCAGGTCCTACTAAATTAACTAAAAATACTGGAATAAATCTGATAAAGAAAGCTGTGATCGTAGGATAGACTAAAGCACATCTTTCAATACCTTTAATATCACATTTTGCAGCATATTCATCAGCTTTATGCAGCCAGATTAAATTAGTGGTTCTACGAATCTGGTCTACAAACGCTCCCAGTAAGCCAAATGGGATTGATAAAGCAACTGCTACATCAACACTGATTCCAGTAGCAAGAGCAGCCGGAATTGCGATACAGGCAGCCAGTGACTGGTCATTAGGAACGTTTCCGCCGGTGAAAACAACCCCTAAATACAACAATTGAATCGATGCACCAATTATTAATCCGGTTTCTACATCATTATATAGCAGACCAAAAATGAAACCCGATACAATTGGTGAACCTGTGGCAGTAGATAACCCATAACCAACACGCTGAGTACCGATAAAATAGAGTAATCCACTAATAATTGCAATTGTAAGATTATTCATAATTTCTCCTTTCTAAAAATTGTGTTTAATTATAATCTTTTGATAATCCGCAGAAGGATCTTCCGGAACCTGGTGGAAATATACTTTGGTATTGCTATTGGATATTTCGTCTAGCTGTTCAACATCGGTCTTATCCAATGTAATTGGTCCGAATACAACTTTTCTGCCTGGTCCACCACCTAAACCTCCAATCTGAAGTTCATCAAATACAACATCCTGCTTATAAAGATAGTAAGCATCCTTAACACTTTTCAGCAGAATCATCACATTATCTGATTCAAATTGATTAGTTTTCCAGGCATCAGCAAATGCATCCTTTGTCATTACATCAACCTTTATCCCTGTAGGTGCTGACATTTTATAAATATCAAACATAAACTTATCGTTAAACAAATCATCATTAACAATTAAGATTAAATTTGCACCTACAGTTCTTACCCACTTGGTAATCACCTGACCATGAATCAACCTGAAATCAATCCTAACAAGTTTTATCGCCATTACCTCACCTCCCCTCACTTAGAATTTTAGTTGCATTTTTTCCACTCTCTTTATAAACTTCTAGAAGATGATCTACCAGATCTTCTGAGTTTAAATTCTCAAGCATTGAAATCGCTTCAATTACCAGAGGCAGATTCAAGCCTGTTAAAACACACAAATCATAATCGCGACTCAAACTCAAAAATGTTGAGCAAGGAGTGCCGCCAAACAAATCCACAAGACATAGATATTTATTTGTTTGAATAAGATTGTCTTCGACCGATTTTTTATACTCTTCAAAACTCATAGTAGGCGCTAAAGAAAAAACACTCACATTTTCAATTTTTCCAATAATCATCTCCGCTGATTTCAAAAGCTCTTCTCCGAAATATCCGTGAGTACCAATCAAAATTTTTTTAAACATATATTATCTCCCTATAGTTTTTAAGTTATAATTAATATTATTAACTCCAGTTCAAATATAATATAACATAAAAATTATTTTTGTAAATACCTTTTCGTAAAAAATATTTTTTTATTTATAAAAACCTGCTCTTTTTGTTGTATTATATAGATAACAGTTGCTTTATAAGAGGAGGCCCAAAATGACTCAACAAAAAACCGCTCGAGTTAGGATTAAACAATTGTACAGAACAATGAGCCCTAAAGAAAAGCTTATTGCCGACTATGTGTTAAAAGATAGCAGTGAGTTTTCTAGAAAATCCATAAGCGACATCAGTTATGAACTGGGAGTCGCTGACTCTACTATTTTTCAATTCGCTAAAAAACTGGGCTATGAGGGATTTAGCGACTTTAAGATAACATTGGTTGCCGAAGAAAGCGATTTTAAATCAACTGTCCATGAAAATGTTCTTAGAAGCGATGATTTGGAATCAGTTATAAATAAGGTTTTCGATTCTGCCAATCAGACAATTCTCGATACAAAAAGAATGAGTGATATCAGGGAATATAAAAAAAGCGTTGACATTCTCTTGCAGTCAGAACGGTTATTCCTGTTTGGAGTCGGTGGTTCCAACGCTGTTGCGATGGATGCCTATCATAAATTCTTAAGATCGCCGATATTCCCTATCTACTCAACAGATGCACATATTCAGCTGATGAATGCCTCTTTAATTACCAAAAATGATTGTGCAATTATTATTTGCCATTCTGGATTGACTATCGACATTATAAACATGGCAGAACTGATCAAAGAAAATGGAGCCAGAATAATATCGATAACCAGTTATCCAATTTCTCCATTAGGCGATTTGTCTGATGTCATTCTAACCACTTATTCAGAAGAGACTAATTACAGATCCGAATCTCTTGCTTCAAGAATATCGCAACTGGCAATTATTGATGCTTTGTTTGTTGCCTTATCGCTGAAAAACGAAAAGAAATCTTTAGCATCTTTAAAGAAAATCAGGAAAGCGATTGCCACAACCAAACTTAAAACATAATAAAAATATTTAAACCATAATTAAAATTCATATTAATATATTTTCATTTTAAAGAGTCTTTTTTCCAAAGGCTCTTTTTTAAGATGTATAAAATGTTTTTAATCCTGTTATGCCAGATCGTTTAATAGTCAAAAAAAGCTGTAACACCTATGGTCTACAGCACTATTCTTTAATTGTCTGATTTATAATCTCTCTTATATAAGCAATGACTTCTTCTGTTGTCAGATAGTCTTCATGCTTTATTTTCTCAAATATTTTCAAATCGGCATTGCTATAACAGTCAGCCACTTTCTTTTGAAGCTCTGCTGAAAGTACGGTATCCGCAGTTGAGCCGATTACCGTTACCGGACAAAGGGTGACAGCGGCATACTGGTCAATCCGAATATTATTTTTGATAAATAGCTGCAGCGGTCCCCAATAGATAGGAATTATCTTGTTGTACATATCAGCACTGGTACGATAGCCTGATAGAAGTATCAGCTGCTTACAGCTTCCGATGCTGACAAGGTAGGCTGCCATACCGCAGCCATAGCTGTGACCTATGACAACGATATCCTTTCCCGGATAATTCTCGACCACCCATTCATATAAATCCAGGGCTGACTGCTGCATTGTTTTAAGGCTCATTTTGCCTACGCTTTCCTGAGTGCCATAATAATCAGCAGAAATAAAGGGACAGTCATAATATCCGCCATACATCCCTACGGTATTATAGGCAGTATACATTGAACCGCCGAAGCATAAAATAACCTTGTCGGAGTCCCTTCTCAGATTATATCCATATCCCGTCAGACTGTCGGAAAAGTTTATCTTTTCTGGCACAAATGTCACTTCTGACATTTTTCTGTCACCCTTGTAGAACGAGTATGAAATATTCTGGATTACCGCATCCCCAAAAAAGAAGATAATCAGCATCCACATTATTATCTTCAGGATAATATAGACTGCATCCATTTTTACTCCTTCGCTATTCATCTGTTTACTTTCTCTGCCTGAAGTTTATAGATAGGCGTTAAATTAAATATTACCTGTCATCTCCGTAAGCATAGGCTATTTTTCTTAACAGGTTTTCATCTGTCGGGTAAGGGCAGTAGCTCAGTTTTCTTTTGTCCTCTTTTAATTGATCAATTGCCAGATCTAATATTGAGTTCTCCAAAACCTCATATCTGCAGACTGCTGTCAGATAATCCTTAAACTGTTTCAGGTCTTCAAAACCGATCATATCTAGAACTTTTTTTACCTCTTTCTGATCAGCATACTTCAGATAACCATAGAGAAAGTAGCCTACAGCCCTGCCATGAGGGATATTCAAATTGTAGGTTAAGGTATAGCTGAAACCGTGAGGCAAAGCAGTGCCGCAGTGAGCAATAGCCATTCCGCCATATACTGATGCCAGCATCAGATTTTCATAATCTTTTCTGGTTAACTTTTCCGGCATCAGCAGGCAATCCTTAATCAGTCCCCAGACTCTTAAACCTTCTAAAGCGATCATATTGGAAAAAGCCGTGGCTTTGGCAGAAATGTAGCTTTCAATCAAATGGGCTAAAGCATCAACCGAACTGTTTGTCAGAACCTGCTTAGGCAGACTGTACAGATACCTGCAGTCAACCAAGGCCATCTCTGGATAGATACGATAGCTTATTGACTGTTTGGTTTTAATTCTGTCATTGGTAATAACTGCTGCTCCGGTAACTTCACTTCCCGTTCCACAGGTGGTCGGAACAGCGATAAAGGGCAGACTTTTGTGATCGGCATTTTTCTGATACAGTCTGTAGACATCATCAAAACGATGATACAGCATTACCGCAATAGCCTTACCGGCATCCATTGGACTTCCGCCTCCAAGACCAATGACAAAACTGATATCCTTGTCTCTATACCTTAAATAAGCCTTATTGACTGTCTGTAAGGAAGGGTTTTCCTCCACTTCATCAAAGATATGGTAAACAATCTTATTGTTTTCTAAAACTTCAGTCAGATCTGCCAGGGAACCATTCATTCTGCTTCCTCTTTTGCCGGTTACAATTAAGCAGGTTTTGCCAAAAGCAGCCAATTCTTCCTGATGATTTTTAAGACAGTCATCTTCAAAATATACCAGTGTTGGAATTTTAAAAAACATCGCTCATTCTCCCCTCTTTCTTTCAACCTTAATCAAAACATTTATTTATACTATCTAACCTTTTTAAATAGCTTGGCTGCGAAAAAATTCATACCCAGCATCTCAACATAGAAGTTTAAGACTCTTTTGTAGTCTTTGGCAGCTGAAATAAGCTGAATCACATCAACCTTTTCTTTAACACTGTCTTCAATATACTGGTATAATTTTGAACCGATCAGCTGATTTCTGAAGGTTGGCAGAATATAAAACTCTTCAATATCATAGACAACTGAATTTTCTTTAATTGTTGGAGCCGCTTCATTTTCATCATAGGTTGTAGCTAAAGCATAACCAATTATTAACCTGTCATCATAGACTACATAAATGTCTTTCTCTAAAAAATCCAGAACCGTATTTTCCGTCAGACCATTGGTGATCCTTTCCTTTTTCCAGATTACAGATAAAGGAATAAGCTTTTCCACCAGTTCGCTAGAGAACTCTTCTTTTCTAATGGTCAGATTCACAATGTTGCGATAGTAGACCCTGGCATTGGTGTTGTAGACAGTAACTCTGTTCTCCAGATAATTAAAACCGAAATTCTCATAGAACCCCTTATGTTCAGTCGCAATATAAATCTTCTTGTAGCCTCTCTCTTTGGCGATATCACAGGCCTTTTCAATCAGCACTCCTGAATACCTGTGACCACGATATTTCTGGAAAGTATAGACAAAACCGATCCAGGGCTTTAATTTCTCATCAGCGACAATATATTTTTCTGAGAAAGTCAAAAATGAAACAATAATTTCATCTTTATACAAAATAACCAGCAGCTTACATTCT
>JARKSP010000033.1 GCA_029974225.1 Erysipelotrichaceae bacterium | reverse complement strand
TCCTATTGATATAAATATATATAATATAATACTAGTAATTTGTATTTTTTAAAAGAAGAATAATATAAAATATCATTTTTTTATTCTCATAAATAATCTGGCTGAAAATAAAAGCCTGATTTCAGTAAACCAGGCTTTGTTTTCTTAGAATTCCAGATTTCTTGGGGTTCTTGGATAAGATGATACATCTCTGATATTTTCCATTGCCGTGATATACATCAGAAGTCTTTCAAAACCGACACCAAAGCCGGAATGGATGCAGCAGCCATATTTTCTTAAATCCAGATACCACTGCAGCGGCTCTACCGGAACGTTCATTTCATTCATTCTCTTTAACAGAGCATCATATCTTTCTTCTCTTTGAGAACCGCCACACAATTCACCAACTACTGGCATCAGAAGGTCAGTTGCGGCAACTGTTCTATTATCATCATTCAAGCGCATATAAAACGCCTTGCTTTCCTTTGGATAATCCATAACAAAGACCGGTCCGTACTTTTCTGTCAGATATTTCTCGTGTTCTGTCTGAATATCCATTCCCCAGTGAATTTTATATTCAAACTGCTCTTCCACTTCTTTTAATTCTGCTAAAGCCTTTTCATAGGTTATTTTCGCAAACGGCGTATCAACCACCTTTTTCAGTCTCTCAATAAGAGTTTTGTCCTTATCAATGAAATTATTGAAAAACTGCATTTCCTCAGGACAGTTGGCAAAAACATATTCGATACAGCTTTTTACCATATCCTCCATCAGATTGATATTATCTTCCAGATCAGCAAAAGCCATTTCCGGTTCACACATCCAGAACTCACTGGCATGCTTTTTGGTGTTGGAATTTTCCGCTCTAAAGGTTGGACCGAAAGTATAAACATCCCGATAAGCTAAAGCATATGCTTCAACATGTAATTGGCCAGAAACTGTCAGTGAGGCTCTTTTGCCAAAGAAATCCTCATGGTATTTACCGTCCTCTCGGGTAGTGACCGTAAATGCTTCTCCAGCCCCTTCAGCATCATTTCCGGTGATGATTGGCGCATGAACATAGACAAAGCCCTGGTTCTGGAAAAACTCATGCAGAGCCATTGCTAAAGCGCTTCTGACTCTGAAAACCGCATTAAAAGTGTTTGTTCGAGGTCTAAGGTGAGGGATTTCCCTTAAATATTCAAAAGAATGTCTTTTCTTTTGCAGTGGATAGTCATTTGAACACGGAGCATCAATGACTGCCTCCGTTAATTCAACTTCAAATGGCTGCTTCATTTCTGGAGTCAGTTTAAACCTGCCGATAATTGTCATCGCTGTCCCGGTCAGACTCCTACCGACTTCTTCAAAGTTTTCCAGTGATTTAGTATAGACCAGCTGACAGCTTTTGAAATATGTTCCATCATTCAACTCAATGAAACCAACCTGTCCGTTGTTGCGATTTGTTTTGATCCATCCCTGTAGCTGAACATATTCCAGGCCATCCATTTCCATCATATTATTGGCTCTTAACAGTTCATAAAGTTCTCTAATTGTCATAAACTCAAACATACCTTTTCCTCCTAAAAAATAAAACGCCCTTAAACAAGGAGCGTAAATTGACCGCGGTACCATCCTTTTTGGTTCTTTTTTCGTTAACGCCTGAATACGGGATTGTCTACTTGATTCTCCAATCCGACTCACAAAGTGTTCCAGTTTCAAGTTATCTAATTTAAGGTTCTCAGCCAGTCCTTTTCTCTGTAAAATTCTTCCCTTGCCTGTTCTTTGCTCAAAGTCTATCTAAATTTTTTAATAATGTTTGTTTCAAATACCAGTTCCTGAATCTTGGTAACTACGTCAACTGACTTTACTGTCATTCCCTTAGGTACCTGAATATGAGTATGGGTAAAATCTATTATTCCGATTACCCCACATTTATACAGCCTTTCAATCAGGTCCTGCACATCTCCGCTGGTAGCCACAATAGCAATTCGGCAATCATCCGGTATTCTCTCTTCCAGTTCATCAATATGATAAACCGGTATTCTTTTAATGGCTCTACCTACTAACTCTGGTTTTATATCAAAGGCCATCACAATTTCACCCACGACATAATCCCAACGATTATAGTTTAACAAAGCCTGACCCAAATTGCCACACCCAATTAGAATAATTTTTTCATCAAATCCGGTACCCAGCACTTCATTGAAGACCTGAATCAGCCTATCCACATCATAACCGTAACCCTGCTTGCCTAAACAGCCAATAAAAGACAGATCTCTTCTTATGGTGGTAGAGGCAATATCAACCAATTCGGAAAGTTCGCTTGACAGAACTCGCTCCACATTATTGGTTTTCAGTTTTCTTAAAGCTTTAAGATAAATCGGATATCTCTGTTTTGTCGCTTTTGGGACATTTTTACCATTTGTCATTTTATATCACCATAGATATTTTAACATATTTATATTACTTTGTTAAGATTTGATTTTTTTTAACAATATTTTCCCGAATAAAAGATGGTTGTGATGTATAATAAAATTATAGGAGAGGGGTAATATTATGATAATAACGAAACAACAGTTTGCTGCCAGAATAATAAGCGGCTGTAACGAAATCAAAGCCCATGAAGCAGAATTAACTGAGATAGATTCTCATTTCGGGGATGCTGATCATGGTTTGACAATGGTTAAGATTTCCAATGCCATTATTGATGCTATCAACTCTTCCGAAGATTCAATCAGAGAAATGTTAAATGACATAGCCGATGCAATTATGGATATAAATGGTGGCAGTTCAGTTCCTTTGTGGAATTCTTACTTTGAAGGAATGAGGCAGGTTGCTCCCAATACCAGCGAAATAACGCTACAGCAGTTAAAAGATATTTTTACCGGCGGCTATAACGAGTTTGCCGATATTTCAACTGCTAAAATAGGCGATAAGACCATGATGGATGCTTTGATACTGGCCAGTACCGGTTTGCTCAGTGCTGAAAGCGTGGAAGAACTATTTGAAATTGCCGCAACGGAAGCTGCTTTTGGAGCAGAGGCAACAAAGAACTATACAGCCAAATTTGGCAGAGCCAAAAGCTATGGTGAAAAAACAATTGGTACACCTGATGCCGGTGCTTTGTCAATGTCCTATTTTTTTAAAGGAATGACTAAAAAATAATTTTCATTAGAAAGGAGAGAATAGAAATGATGAAAAAGTTTATCAATAATCCTGAAACCGTAACAGATGAACTGTTGGTTGGCTTGGGATTAGCTTTTAGTGATGTTCTGTATGTTGATGGACATATGGTAATTTCTAAAGACTTAGAAAAAGCTGATAGAGTCACCATTGTTACTTATGGTGGTTCAGGTCATGAACCGGCACAAAAGGGATTCGTGGGAAAAGGCATGCTCGATATTCAGGTTGATGGCGATATTTTCGCTGCCCCTAGCGGCAGACTGGTCTTTGAAGCCATGCAGAAAGCTGACAAAGGACATGGAGTATTATTATTAACCTTAAATTATGCCGGCGACCAGTTAGCTGGTAAGCAGGCCATGAGACTGGCAGCTAAGGCTAATATGAATGTCCGACAGGTCTGCACTGGTGAAGAAATCAAATATGATCCTGAAGGTGAAGACAACAAAAGAGGACTGGCTGGAGCGGTAGCTCTATATCATATCGCCGCTGCTGCGGCCAATGAAGGAAAAACATTGGATGAGGTTGCTGAAATTGCTCAAAGATATGCTGATAATATGGCCAGCATTACTATTAAAACCACTGATGCCACTCATCCGCAGAATGGTATGTCTTTTGGTGATTTAGGAGAAACCGATATGATGGAAATTGGAGCTGGCCAGCATGGTGAAGGCGGAGGCGTAAGAGTCCCAATGAAAAACAGCAGAGAAACAATCCGAGAAGTGGCTCCTAAATTAATTGAAGCTATAAATCTTAAAAAAGGAGATAAAGCCTTTGTGATGGTCAATGGTTGCGGAGCAACGACAATGATGGAAATGCTGATCTTATATAAAGATACTGTTGAGTATTTGAATGAATCAGGTATTGAAGTTGTTGCCAATATGGTAGGAGAAATCTTAACAGTACAGGAAGCAGCAGGGTTCCAGCTTAACTTCGCAAAATGGGATGACGAATTCCTGAGACTCTGGAACACACCGGCTCATACGCCAGTGTTTTTTAAGGAGTAAATCCTATAGCTGTTAAATATACGCCTATTGGCATCTCGGTTTTAAACAAAAAAACGAAATGGTTTTAATTGTGGGCTAATTTCTGAGGCAGTGAATATGACTTTAAAATTGAATAACTGAAATTTGAAGAAGGAACGAGGTTACCGGAAATTTTATCTAAAAAATAGCATGTTGCCTATTTGGCTGATGATGCTCAGCCATATATTGATGGCAGTGATGAACTGTTGTTTGATGAAAGGCTTTCAGACACACTTCGACTGGCCTTCATTAGAAAAGAAGAGGTAATCAATGAATTTCATGAAGATAAAGCACAGTTTTAACTCCCAAAAGGACATTTGATTGTCCTTTTTGTTTTAAATCATCTGCAACTTATGATAATATTATCTCAAACATTTTATTATTTGAGGTTACTATGGAAGAAAAATATATTGTTAAAGCGGGAAACAAAACCTGGTGGTCATTGATTGCCACTGTAATTCTACTGATTCTTATTATTAAAAGCGTCTTTAGAAACAGCTCTCTGGAAACTATACGAATCTTTATGATCTGTTTCAGTGCCTTTAATCTGATATATTTGTTTATCTATAAGAAAAGTTTAGGCAAAGTTAAAGGCTATAACTATAACTGGGCCAATGAACTGCCGTTTTATTTATGCAATGTCGGTTCAATTGTTTCACTTTTCGCTTCCCTTACCTTAAATCCGGTACTGATGGCTTTCTGTTTTGTCGAAGGTACTTTTGGCGCATTACTTGCTTACTTAATGCCTGATGGCGGTTTTGAAAGAGTCAGCTTTTTTTCAATCATGGGTCTGGGATTTTATGGTTATCATGGCTTACTGATGGTAATCAATATGCTATACGTTGTATTGGGGTTATATGTCCCTTCATTTGCTGAACTGCTGCCAATGCTTCTTTTAAACTCACTGATACTGCTTCTGGTGCATTTTATCAATATTACTTTAAGAAAAACCATCCATCCGAAAGCTAACTATATTTATACGGTAGAAGCAACAAATTTCATCCTGAAAAAGTTCTATAATCTTTTCCCGGTTAAATGCCTCTATCTGTTTCTGACCTATCCTTTAGTAGTTGTTTTATATGCCGCCCTGGTATTTGCATATCGATTACTTGCAGGCATCTGAATTGAACCAAATACTATCGGTATAGCAGAACTTGCTTCTTACCTGATCTCTGGGCGTTACAGGTGTCCTAAAGGTAAACTTTGAAAACTCTGAACTGTGCTTCATTTGTTAAAATAGGTGATATTTAAAATGATTGACAGATAAACTCATATTAACAGTTAAGGCTTTTTAAAACTGTTTTCCTGATTAACAGTGAATATCCCCTATTATATAAAAACCTGATGAGAAACATTAGAAAATATAGCGGTATTATCTAAATTACCGGTTTGCTCTTCTATTGAAAAAAAGATTAATATAGCAAATAATATTCAATGTTTTATCACTACAGTCGTGTTATAATTCTTAAAAGAGGTGAAATTATGATAGCAATTATCGATATAGGTTCTAATACGATTAGGATGAATGTTTACATTAATAAAGATGGTGTTTTTGAATGTGCGTTTAACTCCAAGGAAATGGCTGGACTGGTAGGTCATATTGAAGATGATGTGCTGTTGGAAAGTGGTATTTTAAAACTGCTGGATGTTTTAAAAAAATTTGATCTGATACTGAAAAGATTGAATATTACAAAAGTATATCCCTTTGCAACAGCTTCTTTAAGAAATATTAAAAATAGTAGAGAGATTATTAAAAGAGTTCAAGAAACCATTGGTTTGAACATACATTTAGTTTCCGGAAATGAAGAAGGCGAGCTGGGCTATACCGGTGCTTCTTCCGTTATAAAAAAAGATGATGGACTATTAGTTGATATTGGGGGCGGTTCATCTGAACTGGTTATTTTTAAGAAAAACAGAATTAAAACCTCAACCTCGCTGCCAATAGGTTCTTTAAGTTTTTATCGTATTTATGTCAGTGGTATTTTACCAACTCTGGATGAAATAAAAGATATCAACAGAAATGCTAACCAGCTTTTAGAATTGAATGATTCTCGTCCACTGAAAATTGAGACTATCATAGGGGTCGGAGGCAGTATAAGAGCGCTATTAAAATTAAAAAATTCACTCTTTTTTGACACCGATGAAAACGTTATTACTTTTGCCGAGTTAAAGGATATTGTAAACAGGATGAAGACTCCTCATCTCTTTAAAGATGCCATATTGAAAGCAATCCCCAACCGTGTTCATACCATCGTACCAGGGACGTTAATTCTATATTCAATCATGAAGCACTACCGGACCAAAGAATTAATTGTCTCTCAATCAGGTGCCAGAGAGGGATATCTGATTAATTACGTCATAAACAAAAAGGAAATAAATTATGGAGAATAAAGACATTACACCACAGAATCTGTTTATCAATCGTGAAATTTCCTGGTTAGAGTTTAATAAAAGGGTTCTGTATCAGGCGCTTGATGAATCAACACCACTTTTAGAACGCCTGGGTTTTCTGTCTATCTATGGAAGTAATCTTGATGAATTTTTCATGGTCCGTATTGGTTCTCTGTCTGATCAGATGGTGGCGATACCAAATAAAATTGATGATAAAACCGGTCAGAATGCTCAGGAACAGATTAATGCGGTTTGGAAATGGTTGATCAGTCATGAAAAAGAAGTTGAAAAAACCATTAAAAAAGTTCTCAGCAGACTGTCGCAGATTGGCATTACTATTCTGCAGATGGACTCTTTACAAAAAGTTGATGAATTACTGACCAGGGATTATTTTAACAAGGAGCTGAAACCACTTTTATCGGCTCAGATCATTGATCCACATCATCCGTTTCCCTTTTTGAAAAATAAGCAATCATATGTAATGGCTAAACTGGAAGACAGGAATAAAAAGATTCGCTATGGAATAGTTCATACTGAAAACCTGCCTGAATTTGTTAATTATTCCATTAATCAGAAAGAACGCGTTGTGATTACATGTGATCTTATTACCCATCATTTAGCCAGTATCTTTAAAAAATATACCATTAAAGAGGCAATTACTCTAAGAGTGACACGTAATGCTGATATTGAGATTGCTGCTGAAATGATGGATGATCATGAAGATTTCCTGAATATTATGGAAAAAGTCTTAAGAAAAAGAAAAAGACTGGGAATTGTTCGTGTACAATTATCTAATTCAGTTTCAGGCGAGTTCAGTGATTATCTTAAAAAGGTGTTAAATCTACAGAAAGATGTTATTATCGTTAATAATTACCCGCTGGATTTAGATTTTGGCTTTGGCTTAAAACGAACCTTTAAAGACAAACATCCGGAGGCCATTTACCCTGCTGTGTCTCCGGTGAACTCAATTGACTTTGCCAATCAGAGTGGACTGGATTATTTAAAAAACAATGATTTATTATTGCACTATCCATATCAGAGTTCACAACCTTTTATTCAGCTGATATATGAAGCAGCTAATAATCCACATGTCGTATCAATCAAAATTACGCTTTATCGTCTCTCAAGTCCATCGCGAATTGCTAATGCCCTAGCCTACGCTGCTGAAAAAGGAAAACAGGTAATTGCTGTTATGGAATTAAGAGCCCGCTTTGATGAACAATCCAATATCGATTATTCCAAACTATTGGAAGATGCCGGCTGTACCATTCATTATGGTCTGACCAATTATAAAATACACTCAAAGGTTTGTCTGATTACCATGCGTGAAAAAAATGAGATTAAGTATTTCACCTATGTTGGAACAGGTAATTTTAATGAAAGTACCCAGGAACAGTATACGGATCTAGCCTATTTAACTTCTGATACAATGGTTGGCGAAGATGCAAACCTACTTTTCGATGCCCTTTCTGTCAATGAACTGGTTGAAGGCAATGACACATTGTGGATTGCGCCATTATCATTTAGAAGTGAAATGATAAAAGAAATTGATCAGGAGATTGAATACCATAAAGCCAATGGCAATGGAAATATTGAATTTAAACTAAATTCAATGAACGATGTTCTGGTTATGAACAAACTTATTGAGGCATCTCAACAGGGAGTCAAAGTGTTCTTGCTTATTCGCGGAATCTGCTGTCTGCTGCCAGGTGTCAAAGGACAGACCGACAATATCGTGGTAAAATCAATTGTTGGCCGTCATTTGGAACATAGTCGTATTTTTAAATTCGGCGATGGGGGAAGAGCACGTATTTTTATCGGTTCTGGCGACTTTTTAAATCGCAATACCCAGCGCCGTGTCGAAGCCTTTATTCAGATAAAACAGCCAGATTTAAAGATTAGGGTCAATCATATTCTTTCGGTTGAGAAAGATGAAAAATCAATTGGCTGGATTATGCAGAGTGATGGCTCTTATGTAAATCAAAACGATGCTACAATGAAACATTCTCAGGATCTCCTGAGAAAATACTTCTCGATTGAAGAAGTCCAGCCGGTTGAAGGTGAAGAAGTAAAAGAAAGTCTCTGGCAACGTTTAAAGAAACGACTATTTGCCTAACACTTAAAAACTTCAATCACTGAGCTTCAAATAACACTTAATATTAAAAGCAGGTTTTCACCTGCTTTAATTTTTATTTCATCTTTCTTTGAATTGCTTTGACAATTTCAACTGCCGGAATAACAACAGCACCTAAGGCAATTGCAATCAAGTACTCTTCTAAGCCAACCGTTGTAAATCCAAAGGCATTTGCCAAAAATGGAACTTCACATACTAAAGTTGTCGCGATAAGTGATACAATAGCTGCACCCCATAAAATCTTATTATGAGTCGGTAATTTGAAGATTGAGCCACGCTGAGAACGCATGTTGAAACTGTGGAAAATTTCAGCCATTGACATGGTCAGGAAGGCCATTGTCATACCATGAGCACTGTCACCTACCACAAAGTTACCAAACTCCATATAATGACCGATGAAGAATGAAGTAACAGTCAATATTGTTACCAGTACCCCCTGATAGGCAATGTCGAATCCCATGCCATCTGAAAATATGCCCGCTTTAGCAGGGCGAGGCTTTCTCTCCATAATTTTTGGTTCAGCCTCCTCCATGCCCAATGCCAGGGCTGGAATACTGTCAGTAACCAGGTTAATCCATAATAAGTGAACTGGTTTCAGGATTTTGAAGTTCAGAATAGTCGCTACAAATATTGATAGAACCTCGCTCATATTTGAACCCAGCAAGAATTGAATTGCTTTGCGGATATTGTCGTAAATACGTCTTCCTTCTTCAACTGCTCCAACAATGGTAGCGAAATTATCATCAGCCAAAACCATATCAGCAACGTTTTTGGTAACATCAGTTCCTGTAATACCCATACCGACACCGATATCACTTGATTTTATTGATGGAGCATCATTTACACCATCACCGGTCATCGCTGTAACATAGCCATACTTTTTCCAGGCATTGACGATTCTGGTTTTGTGTTCCGGCTGAACTCTGGCATAGACACTGATGTCCATGAATTTAGATTCAAACTCTTCGTCATCCATGTTATTTAACTGAGCCCCAGTTATAGCATAGGTACCATCATCAATAATGCCCAGCTCTTTAGCAATAGCAATCGCAGTATCGACATGGTCGCCAGTGATCATAATCGGTCTGATGTTGGCATTTCGACATTCAATAATAGCATCTTTAACTTCTGGTCTGACCGGGTCAATCATACCGGTCAAACCGATAAAGCATAAACCTGTTTCCAGATCTTCCGCTTCATAAGAAGCAGGTTCAGCATCGTAATGTTTTTCTGCACATGCCAATACTCTTAAAGCATTATCAGCCATTGCTTTATTGGCGTTTAAGATTTCTTTTTTATATTCTTCCGTAATTTCAGCTGCCTTGCCATCTTTCAGATAGTGCGTACACTTTCCAATGATGACATCAGGAGCACCTTTAGTATACTGAACGTAACTGCCATCAACTGGATGAACAGTCGACATCATTTTTCTCATTGAATCAAAAGGTGCTTCTCCACTTCTTGGGTATTTGACCTTTAACTCATTTTTCGGCAGTCCCAGTTTATTGGCCCAGACTACCAGTGCTGCCTCGGTTGGTTCACCGGTAACCTGACCTTCAGCGTCAAGTTCAGCATCACTGCATAAAGCCATACCGGTTGCCAGACGTTTATCATCCTCACCAAAATAATCAACAATAGTCATTTTATTCTGGGTTAAGGTACCGGTTTTATCAGAACAGATAATCTGAGCACAGCCCAGTGTTTCAACAGCTGTCAGCTTTCTGATGATGGCGTTACGTTTACTCATATTAGTAACGCCAATTGATAGTACAACCGTAACAACTGCTGCCAGACCTTCTGGAATTGCTGCAACCGCCAGAGAAACAGCTATCATAAATGAATCAATCACAAAATCAAAATGGAAGTTTCCCGCTCTGATCAGCTGAATAACAAACACCAGACTGCAGATTCCTAAAACCAGCCAGGTAAGTACTTTTGATAGCTGATTCAGTTTAATCTGCAGTGGAGTCTTCTCTTCCGAAACCTGCTGCAGAGCATCAGCAATCTTACCCATTTCAGTATCCATGCCAGTAGCGGTAATGACAGCACTGCCTCGACCATAGACTATGGTTGAACCCATATATAACATATTCTTACGATCTCCCAGCGGAACATCGTTTTCAAACTCTTTTAATTTAATAGCATCGACATACTTGGTAACAGGTACCGATTCACCGGTCAAAGCCGCTTCTTCAACCTTTAAACTGGCACTGTGCAGAATTCTGGCATCTGCAGGAACCGCATCACCAGCTTCTACCAAAACAACATCGCCGATTACCAGATCTTCTGAATGAATGACTGCCACCTGACCATCACGCAAGACTTTAGAAGTGGCTGCACTCATTTCCTGTAAGGCTTCAATAGCTTTTTCCGCCTTGTTTTCCTGATAGACACCTAATACAGCATTGACTATAACAACCGATAAGATAATGATGACATCGGCAAAACTCTCATTTTCCACATAAGCCAGCACCCCGCTGATTAAGGCAGCAACCAGTAGAATCGCAATCATCGGGTCAGCCAACTGTTCAAAGAAGCGGGCAATCAGTGATTTTCTTTTAGCTTCAGCTAATTTGTTTTTACCGTAAGTCGTCAAACGCTTTGCCGCTTCAGCTGACGATAAACCATTTTCATTACTTTCAAATTTCTGTAGCACCTTTTCTTTGTCTTCACAATAGAATTTCATTTAATAACCTCCCAAAAAAATAAAACTCAACATTAATCTATGCTGAGCTGTTCTTTAATGTTTTTTAACTCATGCATAGATAAACTAACACATGAGTCTCGTTATTTAAAACAAGCCAGTCTTAACGACAGTGCTGTTGACTTGTTACGTACAAACGCTAACTACTCCCTCAATGAGCTACTCTATCTTACAGGATAATATTAGAAAAGTCAAGAATTTAAATACATTTTTGAATTTTTCCTTTATTTAAGCCATTAGCCAGATCCAGCGAGGCCTTGGCTCCGATATCATAATCAGCTCTGATACCTTTTTTATAAGCGATGTAGGCTGAAGCACCAATCATGGCGGCATTATCGGTACAGTACTTCAGTGGTGGAATAATATAATCGATATCAGGATAATTCTTTTCCATTTTTTCTTTAACTATTTTTCTTAACTGACTGTTGGCTGCTACTCCTCCAGCCAGAACAAACTGCCTGACATCATAGGTTTCTAAGGCTTTTTCAACCTTCTGCCACAAGGTATTTAAGGCAGTATGCTGAAAAGAAGCACACATATCTGCCACTGATAAAACCTGATTATTTCTTTCCAGACGGTTTATTGACTGCATCACCGCACTTTTCAGTCCACTGAATGAGAAATCCAGAGGACTTTCTACTTTTGGCTGAGGAAGTTTGTAGACCGGATTTCCTTTTTGAGCCAGGCTGTCAATTTTAGGCCCTCCCGGATATGGCAGATTTAAAACCCGACCTACCTTGTCATAAGCCTCACCAATAGCATCATCCAGTGTTTCGCCAATCACCTTAAAATCATAGTCCTGTTTCATCAAAACCAGTTCGGTATGACCACCGGAAACAATCAGAGCCAGCAGAGGAAACTTAAGATCCTTGACAAAGGCGTTGGCATAAATGTGTCCGCTTAAATGATGAACCGGAATAAGAGGTTTATTATAGGCCCAGGCTAAGGTTTTGGCTGCCAGAGTTCCGATATGTAAAGAACCTATTAAACCGGGACCCTGAGTAAAGGCAATGGCATCAACCTCTTCTACCATCATATTGGCTTGTCTTAAGGTTTCTTTGATGATGAGGGAAATGTTTTCAATGTGAATTCGGCTGGCTACTTCCGGTACCACCCCACCATAAAGAGTATGGACATCAATCTGGCTGGCCACATTGCTCGCTAATATTTCGTTGCCGTTTTTAACTATTGCACAGGCTGTCTCGTCACAGCTGGTCTCAATAGCCAAGATAATAATATCCTTCATTTTCATATTCCTTTCATCATGAAATGGCCATCTTCACTGACACCCTTCCAGTAGTAGTAATTTTTTTTGGTATTGATAATTTCAAAACCACATTTCTTATATAGACTAATAGCACTTTTATTAGAGACTCTTACTTCTAAGGCAATGGTTTCACAATGGGCCTCAATAGCCAGCTTTTCAATATGCTGCATCAGTTTATAGCCCAGCCCCCTGCCCTGCTGATCTTTTCTGATGGCGATGTTGGCAATCTCTGCTCGTTCAAACATAATCCACAAATCGGCAAAACCGACAATTTCACTCTCTTCATTTTCCAGTACCCAGATTGAAGCATAGGGATTAAACAGGATTTCGTAGACAAAATGATCATAATTCCAGGCATCAGAAAAACTGACTTCTTCAATCTCCATCACCTCATCAATGTCAGACACCAGCATTTCTCTAATCATTTTCTTAGATACTCCTGTGAACTCTTCAGGTAGGCAGGAGTCAGAAGATCGACATTTGAAGCTTTCTGCCACCTGTCTTTTAACCGCATAAAGTTCTGTTCAACTTCAGGGTAGCAGCTTTCTTTATCAAACAGCTGTAAATCACCAATCAGCGTGACATCATCATTTAACAGTTCTCTGATCTCTTCATTTGTCATAACTTTGTCTTCACCTAAAGCTGAGCCTTTGTTATAGCGGCCTACATAGCAGCGCTTAGCTCTGGCATCCAGCAGAACCAGAGCATTATCAAGCCCGGCATACAGCTGCAGGGTTGAAAGAGTATAAACATTTTTACCGACAATTGAACCCAGTATCTTAGCTACCGTCAGGCCGATTCTAACACCGGTATATGAACCCGGTCCGATGCTGACCACAACATTGCTGACCTCAGCTAAAGCAACACCATTTCTTTTCAAAAGATTGTTCAGCTCTAAAATGATGTATTCTGACTGCAGTTTTGGACACTGCTGCCTTATATAATCGATGACTTTTTTTTCATCCATCAGAACTAACAGTAAGAACTGATGGGAAGTATCTATTCCTATTGTATACATAAACTGTCCAATATCCTTTCATACTCTTTACCATAGGCGGTAATCAGAAGTTCTCTACTGTCATCTGCCAGAATATTGATTTCAATATTGATTCTTTCTTCGGGCAGTAAGTCACTGATAAAATGACTCCATTCAATTACACAGACACCATCCGATTCAATATACTCTTCAAATCCCAGGTCCTGACCTAAACCTTCCAAGCGATAGGCATCGATATGATATAAAGGCAGGTCACCATGATAAATCTTAAGCAAAGTAAAAGTTGGTGAAGTGATATTTTTTCTGATATTCAGCCCCTTACCCAAACCTTGAGTAAAGGTTGTCTTCCCGGCTCCCAGCTGTCCGGATAAAGTAATCAGAGAGCCGGCAAATAAAAAACCAGCTAACTTTTCAGCCAGCTTTTGTGTTTCTGAAGCTGTTCTGGTTATAACTCTAATACTTTTCAAAACCATCACCACAATAATTATAATTCAATAGTTTAAATAAGCAAACACAAAAAACCTCGGCCTAAGACAGGCTGAGGTTTAACGGTTATCAGACCGGATAATCTAAAACGATAATCTCATTATCCAGCTCATCAGAAAACTGCAGTGTGTCAGTAGCCAGATAAATGACTTTTTCAAAATATCCGGTAAAATCATAAACTGTCTTCAAGACATCAAAGCCAAAGTTTTCTGAACGATAATGCATCGGTATTGTTACCTTGGGATTTACCGCCTCAACAATTTTTCTGGCTATCTCAGGTCCGATGGTATAATAGCCGCCGACCGGTATCAGAAGGACGTGACAGTCCCTGATTCTTTCAATCTGCTTTTCATCCAGCATACAGCCCAGATCGCCTAAATGTACCACCTTATAGTAATCCTGAACCGTAATAATATGAATCAGATTTTTCCCTCTTAAAGCACCTTTTTTTTCATCATGATAGGAATCAACTGTCGCTATTTCAAAAGGACTGTCATATTTAGATTCGACCAGTTTTACACAATCGGTACCACAGTGATCACCATGCAGATGAGAACAAAGAACAATATTAGCTGTTTCATCAAGATCTCTAAAGCCATTTACCGCCCCTTTTTCAAAGGGATCAATAATCAGACTCTGGCTTTCCACCGAAATCTTAAAACAGGAATGTCCCAACCATTTAATTAACATCCCAATACCTCCTATAAATTTCTAATACGATAAAAATACTTATCCACCAGTTTATCATTATGAGCTGCAAAATCTTCGTTCATAAAGGCCATATGTCCATTGTAGTAAACATCTGGCTGCAGGCCCTTTTGAACCAGCATCTCGACCATCTGAGCCAGGATGGCATTTTGCAGGAAAACATTGGGAATTGTTGAAACACTTCCCACTTTCATTGGAAAACCGGCAATGTCCACCGCTGCATCACCGATAATACAGCAGTTATCCAATACCACATCAGCAACATCTTTCAGCTTAACGCCGTCTTTGTGTTTTGTTTTCAGATAGTTGCCGTATTCAACCGCCGTAATCGCAATTATCGGAATTCCTTTCTCTCTGGCTCTGATAGCCACATCTACCGGCAGAATATTATTGCCACTGTTGGAAATGATAATCAGGCAGTCGCCGGGAGTAATACGATGATAGTCAACCACCGCTCTTCCAATCCCATAAGTATTTTCAATCAGATAGGATTTGGTAATTTCGGTATTTCCGGTAGCTGAATGTTCCAGTAAGGCGACATAGTTGGCAGGAGTAGCTGCCCGCCAGAAAGCATCATCGACCACCAGATGGGAATGACCTGTGCCAAAACCGTAGATCAGACCACCATTTTCAGTTGTTCTGGCCAGAATTTCAGCCGCCTTTATGATGCTGTCCTGATTAACAGCCATCACTTTATCAACAACCTGCTTCAAGGTTTCAAAATACTTTTCCCAAGCCTTCATAATCTTCCCTCCTTTTACTCTTCATTATAATTATAAGGGTTTTTCTCTTTTTTTACATTGAAATTAATGTTTATAAGTTTTAAAATTAATAAAGAGTTAGAAAGATGGTGAAAGTCATTGGAAGAAGATGAGAGTATTTTTTACAGATTGATGGAATAAAAGAAGCATTTACTTTTCTTTGACTTTTAAACAACGCTTTTCTTCCATCATGAAAAATGGAAGGAGGCAATATATGGCAAATGAAACACGTTTAACAAATCCCGAATATGTAGCAGAGATAATCGATTTATTAAATCAGGATCTGACCAAAGAGCAGCTGCACGAACTGATAATCGCCTATCATGCTTCAGATATCGCTGATGCTCTGGAAGAATTAGACAGCGACAAAAGAAAGAAAGTATTTGATGTCGTTGATGATCAGCAACTATCAGATATTTTTGCCTATCTGGAAGATGCTGAAATTCTGATTAAGGAAATTGACTTAGAGACGGCTGCCCAGATTCTTTCAGAAATGGACTCTGACGATGCCGTTGACGTTCTGGAAGATATTGAAGATGATCAGATCAAAGACAAAATCATCGAAATGATGGATACTGAAAGTAGTGAAGATATCCTTTTGATTCAATCTTATGATGAAGATACCATCGGCAGCATGATGACTACCAACTACATCGAAATCAATAAAAATGTCTCAATTAAAGGAGCGATGAAGGCTCTTATTGCCCAGGCTAACGATAATGACAACGTTTCAACCATTTATGTAAGTGATGAAAACAATAAATTCTATGGCGCCATTGATCTGAAGGATTTGATTATCGCCAGAGAAGGAACACCATTGGAAAATATCATCACCAACAGTTATCCAACTGTTTATGCTGATGACTTGATTTCCAACCTGCTGGAAGATTTGAAAGACTATTCCGAAGACTCTTATCCAGTACTGGATAAAGATGATCATATCATCGGTATTATTACCGCTACTGACCTGGTTGAAATGGTTGAAGTAGAATTAGGCGATGACTATGCCAAGCTTGGCGGTCTGACCAGTGAAGAAGATTTAACTGAGTCAACTTTTGAGTCAGTCAGAAAAAGAATCCCCTGGTTGATGATTCTGTTAATCTTAGGTTTGGGAATTTCTTCGGTAGTAGGAATCTTTGAAACAGTTGTGCAGCAGATTCCCCTGATTATTGTTTTTCAGTCACTGATTCTGGGGATGGCCGGTAATGTAGGCACTCAATCCTTAGCTGTAACGGTCAGGATTTTAATGGTTGAAAATCTGACGATGAAAGAAAAAATACAGCTGATTTTTAAGGAAGTCAAAATCGGACTCACCAACGGGTTTCTGCTAGGCTCTTTGGCGATCGTCATAGTTACTGCCTATATCATGCTATTTAAAGATAAGAGTTTTCTGTTCTCAGTATTGATTGGACTCTGTGTAGCCTTGGCTTTAATCTTGACCCTGGTGGTAGCTTCGCTGGTTGGGACACTGATTCCGATAACCCTGCATAGCAACAACATTGATCCGGCTGTTGCTTCCGGGCCGCTGATCACTACCCTGAATGATCTGGTAGCCGTTATTGTCTACTATGGTCTGTCGTGGCTTTTAATAATAGAAGTGTTCAATATGGTATAAAAAAATTAGGCAAACCTAATTTTTTTATATCTCAGCTGATTCAATTTCCAATAATGTTTCATAAGGCTTCAGATCATTTAAAATATTATCGATCTCCCGCTTTGTTTTTATAAAGATAGGGTCTTTAAGCATTGCCAGTAAAACTTCCGAATCCAGCTGCTGGTCACCAAAAAGACAATAGGTCTTCAGATAAGGATAATCTCCGCCATGAATCAGGATAAACTTATCCGACTGCTGATAGGCTCGGGCATATAGGCTTTCCTGGTCAACTGCTAAAGTGCAGACAATATCGCCAGCAGCATTAAACTCAAATAAAGCAATTATCTTATCGTTCATAAAAAGAGGATAAAGCAGCTTCTCGTTGATACTGATATTCTTTTTATCTTCGATAACTATCGTATAATCCCGGATTGGATTTTTGACATAGAACCTATCTTCAGCCGTATATTCCATTTTGCTTATTTTTGTCTGACTCAGCTCTACCAGCAGCTCTTTAATTTTCAGGCTGGTTTCTTCTGACTGCAGGTTTAGACAGACAGCAATATTATTGATGCCTGACAGATTAATCTCCTTATTGATCTTATTTTTCGGAACATTTTTGTTGGCCTCCTTTATTAAAGCCGTGGTTGTTTCATCAACCAGACAGCAGTAGATGTATTTACCCATATGCTGATAGGTGATACCGCCAGTGTCATTGTATTCTGACATATACAATCCGACACAAAAAAGGATGTTTTCCTTGTCATAGATGAAATAGTAACAAGGAAACTGAATGGTTTTACTTTTTTTCTGACCAAAGCCAGGCAGCCTTTCCGAAATATAGTATCTGGTCTTAGCATCGTATTCAAAATTATTCACCAGATAGGCTTTAACAAATGACATAACACAGCTTTCAGCCAAATCCTCAAGGGGGTCCTTTTTTATAAAGCCAGCTGAAGAAAAAAGTATTGCCAGCACTATAAACAAAACTATTACTTTCTTCATGACTATCACCTCCCGACCAGTAAAAGGACAGCTATTATAATTCAATTGGAAAGATTACCTTTATTCTACTATTATTTATAGCGAAGTTTCAATAAATAGCGAAAGAAAAAAGAATTATCAGCCTTTTTACCGATAATTCTTCGCTTTTTTTATAAATCTCTGTTTTTAATGACAATTCTGTCTTCCAGATGAGAATCAAAATTTGTTGATGCCGAAAGCAATTCTTCAAATATCGCATTGCAGGAAGTAATGACCTTTTTTGGTCTTTTATTGGCATAGACATCTTCAATCGGCAGATTAAAGAACTTGCTGAAACCATCCAGATGATAGCCGGCGGTAACGCCAATTTTTATGATTCTCTCATCCTGAATATCCCTGCCGTTTAACTGGCAGACTTCCAGAACCTTGGTAAAACGATTATAGACGATATGAACACCCTTGGAAACCTGATAGAACTCGGTATGGCCGTCATCGTAGCACTCTTCTCTTAACATATACTTGATCATGTGTTTAAACTGTCTGCCGGTTACTTCCAGCATTATGACTGCTTCATCATATGGCAGACACTCTTTCAGATCCTGATATCTGACAATTGGCCCCAGCTGCTTCTTTCTGATAGCACCTGAGCCAAAAAGCATAACATCAAAGGAAGAGTCCACCTGCAGTAAATCGGCAATCAGATTCCCCAGCTCTGTTTCCATATTGCGCTGCGGATGAGTTAAAGGTCTTTTGAAAGTGGTGATAATCTTCTGATATTTCTTATCTGTTTCATCTTTATAAACATTCAGCAGCTCTTCCATAACCGGATCAGATGGACAGGTCTTTTCATTGATGGGAATTATCTGCCAGCTGTAGCCCGTCATATTATTCTTGTCATCAAAATCAATGTCAAATCTGCCGATCTGGTCGGTACCGGTATAGGCCTGAACAATCGGAATTCCGTTGACAACTGCCGGTTCACTCAGATGAGTATGTGAGTGCCCGCCAATTATCATATCTACTCCCCATTCAGGGTCTAAGATAGCAGCCAGCCTTTTATCTTCCTCAAAACCGATGTGAGTCAGCAGAACCGTCAAATCAATAGAGGTGGTTTTATAGTTATCAATAATAACACCAATTTCCTTTCGCGCTTCCCAGATATCGACAAAGGCTCCGATTAATTCTTCCCCTTTAGTCTGATTTAATACTTCTTCAGTTAAAACACCAATAAACATTACTCTTAAGCCATTGATGTAAATTACTTTAAAAGGAGCAAATAACCTCTGATGATTAGATTTGATGTAAAGATTGGCGTTAATGATTGGAAACTTGGCACATTTTTCTAAAAACAACAGATGAGCAATGCCGTAATCGGTTTCATGATTGCCGACAGTCACGACATCGGGAGACAGAAAGTTCATAATTTCAATGGTTGAAAGCCCTTTATATTCCGAGTCAATGATTGAGCCTCTAAACATATCACCGGCAATCACATATAAAAGGGAATCATTATTTTCCCTTTCTCTTCTGATATAGCCGGACAAAAGAGAAACTCCACCCACAAGTTTCTCGTCAATCTTCTCTGCTAAAAAGTCGCCATGTAAGTCATTTGAATGCAATAGCGTTAATTTTTTACCCATTTATATTATCTCCCTCGTCAATAAAAAACACAAAAATGTGTTTATTTAAATTGTTCCAGCCCAGGCAGGAATGCTCTTGCCGCGACTGATGATGACCGCTTTTTGAAAATCAGTCTGATTTAAAAATTCTAAAATCGAATCTACTTCACTATCATTGCAGCCAACCAGAAGTTTAACTTCGATATCTCTTTTCAGAATATCCGCACAGACGACCAGCGAAGAAACATTGGTTGCAGCAAGTGTGCCACGATAAACAGATATATGATCAGTATTTTCCCCATGCAAATCCTTTAGATAACCATAATCAACAGGATATATCAGATTGTTGTAAATAGGATGAACTGAATTTTTTGGCCTGTCAATCACTAAATCACTTGACAGATATAAAGTATCAATCTTTTGCCAAAACAAAGCATTATTCTCAAATTCCATCTGGATACCTCCGTATATTACATTATAAATGAAATAATTTTCATTTTCAATAGCAGTTTTTTGTAAAAATTTTCATTTATTTTAAAATCGCTTACATAATCCACCCTCCCAGAAACAGTTTTTAACTTTTCCCGTTTTAATCCCGATCACCTATTCCAATATATTTTTAAATCTGTTTTCAAGACAATAACTAAACGGGTTATGTTATGCTATAATTAATTAGATGAATATTCTATAAGGAGGATAAAATGAATTATAGAGAGGTAGCAAATAATTTTTTACTTAAATACGATCAGCATCCTGACAATATCGATATTGATAGTCTGACCAAGAGTTTTGTCGAAGAAATGAAACTGGGCTTAGCAGGTAAACCTTCATCTCTGATGATGATTCCCGCTTATGTTTCGACCGAAGGAGAAATCCCGCTTAACGAAACAGTTGTCGCCATCGATGCCGGTGGAACCAACTTAAGAATTGCCTATATCACCTTCACCAAAGAAGGCATCGTCATCGAAAATCTAAAGAAGCAGCAAATGCTAGGCGTTGAAAAACCTTTACACATTGATGAGTTTTTCTCTCAGCTGACTGACATTATCATGCCTTATCTGGATAGAAGCCAGAAAATCGGCTTCTGCTTCTCATTTGCAGCAGAAATTCAGCCTGATAGAGATGGCAGAATCCTTGAATTCTCGAAAGAGATCTATGTTGCTGACTGCAAAGGAAAACTGATTTTCGAAGAACTGAAGAAAGAAATCAAAAAAAGAGGCTTCAACAAAGAAATTTCCGGTGTTATCCTTAATGATACTGTCTCTACTCTGCTTGGTGGTCCAGCAATCAAACCGACAGAAAAAATTGATGGTCAGATCGGTCTGATTGTAGGAACCGGCACTAATACCGCTTATATTGAAAAGATAGAAAATATCACCAAACTGAATATTAAATCTGACGACAAAATGATTATCAATATGGAAAGTGCCAACTTTAATAAAGTTCCACAAGGAAAATTTGATAAGTTTATTGATGATAATTCAGCAAATCCGACCGGCCATATCTTCGAAAAGATGATTTCAGGTATCTATCTGGGCAATGTGATCTGCGAAACAGTTAAACAGGCCGCTAAGGAAGGCCTATTCTCTAAAGAAAGTACCGTCGAAAATCTGCCATACTTCTCAATGGTTGAAGTTGACCAGTTTTTAAGAGAACCTTTTGGCGATAACCTACTGGCTAAAGCCTGTCATAACGATAAAGATGTGGAGCTGCTTTATAATTTTGCCGACCTGGCTATCGAAAGAGCAGCTAAACTGGTCACCTGTAATCTGGCAGCCGACATCGTTCAGATGGATGGCGGAAAGCTTAAATCAACACCTTGTCGCATTGTTATCGAAGGTTCAACCTATCATAAATGCTACTCATACAAGGAAAAGATTGACAGATACATGAAAGAATACGTCAATGACACTTTGCACAGATACTATATGGTGACTAGCGGTGACGATGTCAACCTGGCAGGAAGCGCCATAGCAGCACTACTGAATTGTTAATTAATAGAAGGTTGAAATCAATCTACCGTAAAAAATTAACTTCTGAAACATCTGAAAAATGATTGCCCAATCGGACTTATTCCGATTGGGTTTTTAATTAAATTCTTACTCAATTTTAAAATGATCTTATAATCTTAGGCTTCGCTGAGCCCTGGTCATTTTTGTAGTCGCTGGGAGTCTGACCTTTCAGCTTTTCCGCCACACCTTCCTCAACAGCCTTCTTATATGCTGCCGACAGTCTGGTGATATTCTTATCGGTTGTGTCTTTGTCCTTGTTGACTACAAATTCAACTAGATCTGCAGGGATTCCTTCTTTGATCAAGGCCTCTTTGGCCTCGATGGTTCTTTCTCTCATTGTGATTTCCAGATCCCTGTTCTCCAGTTCCAGTTCACGTTTCTTACGTGCTTCCTTGTCTCTTTCGTCCTGGGTTAATTTGGCTTGTCTTTCGTGTTCTTTAATTGCACTTGCAATTGCATCCTGAGTAATCTTTTCATACTTTGCCTTCTCTTCACTTCTGACTTTGCCAGCCAAGTTATCCATGTCCTGCTGAGTGAATGTCTTGTTTCCAGCTTCATTTGTCCCGTTGTCTGCACCAGCAGCTGTCTCTGTTGCATTGGTATTTTTGTTGTCGTCCATTACTAGACCTCCTTCTTTTCCGTTTAAGGTCCGTCGACCGTAAATAAAACCAGGTTAATTACTCCTGGTTTAGTTAATGATTTGATTAATTATTTTAAAAAGTTAATCCCACTTACCTTCTTTTGGTAGTAATTCAAAAATACTTTCAAAGTTAGGAATATCAATTGGTTGTTTACCCTCTTGTAATGCTTCTAATACTTCTATTTTTTCATCCAGCATCTCATTGCTATCTGCATCAAAATATTTTGAAAGCATAGGAAACATGGATAAATTAGGTAACAACTCCATAAGCTTCATCTGTTTTTCCATTAAAATCAATTCTTCTTTAGTTACTTCTTTTTCAATTAAAGAAAATTCTGGTCTTGTCATATATTATTCACCTTCTTTATCATTTCCATTATAACATCTTCCAATACCTTTACCAAATAAGGCTTATCCTTTTTTAACAGATCTATTAAATCTTGTCTGGTTATACTTAAGCTGGCATAATTAACAATAATTTCATCTATTTTGTTGGTTATAGTTGAGTAATACGATGTACCATGGCCAAATATCACTGTTCCATTTTGACGATGCAATCCTCCAGAAAGAGCATCATAAATATCTTGTAAAGCGTTGATTCCACCGCCCATTATGTTTCTAGCTTCATAATCTAATTCTATTTCCATAATGTCTTTACGAGCTTTTTTACTTTCAGTTATAAAATTAAGCTGATCATTTAATGATTTAAACTTGCCTTTATCCATATATTTGTTTTTCAAATCGTCCACAGCATCATTATATTTTTGGTTTAGATTAGCACGAACATTCTTAAATTCAGCATTATGTTTTTGAAATAAATCCATGATATCTTTACCAATAGTACCATCAGTTTTGTTAACAACATCTATCAAATTCTGATTTGAAGCTGCAAAACAATCCCCAT
>JARKSP010000029.1 GCA_029974225.1 Erysipelotrichaceae bacterium | reverse complement strand
AAAATGCCTATTCCTTTGTTAACCATGTTCGAACTCCTTTTGGCGGCTCGCATGAAATCGGCTATAAAACAGCCTTCACCAAATGTTTTAACGAATATGCCAGAAAGAACGGTCTTTTGAAGGAAAAGGATAAAAACCTGGAAGGTAATGATGTCAGAGATGGACTGATCAGCATTATTTCCGTCAATATTGCTGAAGATCTGCTGCAGTTTGAAGGGCAGACTAAATCCAAACTGGGGACACCTGAAGCCAGAGGGGTGGTGGAGAATCTGGTTTCAGAACAGCTGTCTTACTTTTTAGATGAAAATAAGGAACTTTCTAATGATCTGATAAAAAAGATGCTTAAATCAGCAGCAGCCAGAGAAGCTGCCCGCAAAGCAAAAGAGGAAGCCAGAAAAAGCAAAAGAAATAAGAAGGATGAGCGAGCCTTATCCGGAAAACTGGCGGTTGCTCAATCTAAGGATGCAGAGGTAAAAGAACTGTTTCTGGTTGAAGGTGATTCAGCAGGCGGTAGTGCCAAACAGGGTAGAGACTCCAGATATCAGGCTATACTGCCGTTAAGAGGAAAAGTTCTTAATACGGAAAAAGCCTCACTGACTGATATTAATAAGAATGAAGAGCTTTATACTTTGACCCAGACAATTGGTGCTGGAATCGGTGATTCGTTTGATGTTGAAGATTCCAACTATAGTAAAATTATCATTATGACTGATGCCGATGTTGATGGCTCCCATATTCAGGTTTTACTTTTAACCTTCTTTTATCGTTATATGCGTCCATTAATTGATGCCGGTATGGTTTATATCGCTTTACCTCCGCTTTATAAGGTTACCAAAGGTAAAGAGTTCTTTTATGCCTATAATGAAGACCAGCTTATTGCTTTAAAAGAGAAGTATGGCAAAGTTGATATCCAGCGTTATAAGGGTCTGGGCGAAATGAATGCTGATCAGCTGTGGGAAACCACAATGAATCCAGAAACCAGAACCCTGATTCAGGTAGGAATTGATGACAATCATTCGACGGATAAAAGATTCAGCACCCTGATGGGTGATAATGCAGCTATCAGAAGAGAATGGATTGAATCATATGTCACCTTTACCTTGGAAGATGGATATATACTGGAGGATAACTAATATGAAAAAGAAAAACGTTGAAGAGAATATATTAGAACTTCCTTTAAAAGACCTGATAAGTGATCGCTATGGTGAGTATGCGAAGAATATTATTCAGGAAAGAGCCCTGCCTGATGCCAGAGATGGTTTAAAGCCAGTGCAAAGAAGAATACTTTATGCGATGCATAAAGATGGCAACACCCATGAAAAAGCCTATCGCAAAAGTGCTAAAACTGTCGGTCTGGTTATTGGTAACTACCATCCTCATGGTGACAGTTCAATTTATGATGCCATGGTCAGACTTTCACAAAACTGGAAATTGAATCACACCCTGATTGAAATGCATGGTAACAACGGCTCAATTGATGATGACCCTCCGGCAGCAATGCGCTATACCGAGGCTAGACTGGCGGAGATTTCCTCTACCTTACTGGAAGATATTGACAAGGATACCATCATCTGGACTGCGAACTTTGATGATACGGAAAATGAGCCAACCGTTTTACCGGCCAGATTTCCTAACCTGCTGGTTAATGGTTCTACCGGTATAGCCGCCGGTTATGCTACCAACATTCCACCGCACAATCTGAAAGAAGTTATTGAAGGGACCGTTTATCGGATCAATAATCCGGATTGCAGTATGGCGGAGCTTATGAAAATCATTAAAGGTCCGGATTTTCCGACGAAAGGAATCGCTCAGGGAATCGATGGTATTAAAGAAGCCTTCACTACCGGTAAAGGAAGAATCGTCATTCGAAGCAAGGTAGCCATTGAAAAGGGTAAAGGTGGCATTCAGCAGCTTGTAGTCACTGAAATACCCTATGAAGTAGTCAAAACTAATATTGTCAAGAAGATTGATGATATTCGCTATAACAAAGACCTGGATGGCATTTTAGATGTGCGTGATGAATCAGATAGAAACGGTTTGAAGATTGTGATTGACATCAAAAAAGATGTCGATGCCGATCTGATTTTAAGTTATCTGTATAAAAATACGGATTTGCAGGTCTATTATAACTACAATATGGTCGCTATCGTTAATAATCGACCTATGTATCTGGGCTTAGCGGATCTGCTGGATGCCTATATTGAATTCTATCAGGATTTTGTGCTGCGTAGAACTAAATATGAATTCGATAAACGTTTAAACAGGTGTCACATTCTGGAAGGTTTAATCAAGGCTGTCAGTGTTCTGGATGAAGTGATAAAGATTATTCGCAGCAGTCAGGATAAAGCTGATGCCAAAAAGAATCTGATCAGCCGATTTGAGTTTACTGATGCTCAGGCTGAGGCGATAGTGCAATTGCGTTTATATCGTCTGACCAATACTGATATTTTTGCGTTAAAGGACGAGTATAAACAGCTGGTTGATGAGATGAAGGATTTACACGAAATTATCAGCAACCCAGCATCATTAAACAGAGTTTTATGTCAAGAGCTTACGCAGCTGAAAGATAAGTTTGCTCACGAAAGATATACCGTAATCGAAGATGAAATTGAAGATATTCAGATTGATAAGACCAGAATGGTAACCAACGAAAGGATAATGGTCTCATTTACCAGGGATGGCTATATCAAGAAAGTTTCCTTAAGGTCTTACAATTCGACGGAAAGCAGCCTGCCGGGAATAAAGGAAACTGATGAGCTGATAGGCTTTATTGAAGCGGATACTATCGACACGCTGATGGCCTTTACCGCTTCAGGTGAATATGTACTGGTGCCTTTATATCAGCTCAACGAATCCAAATGGCGCGAAATCGGCAATCATATATCAGACTATGTCAAAGTTAACAATGCCGAACAGTTTGTTTCCGCATTTATAGTTAAAGATTTTGACACTTATGCCTGGATTGTCAGTGTTTCGGAAGCCGGAATGATCAAGAGAACTGATTTGAACTCCTGGAAACTGGTTAGAACTTCAAGAAGTTCACTAGCGATGAATTTAGAGGACAATGACCGGGTTATTGATGCTAAACTGGCTTATGACGGTGACGAAGTTTTGCTTGTCACTAAGGATGGTTATGCCTTAAGATATTCTATTGATGAGATTCCAAATGTTTCTTCGCGGGCCAAGGGAGTGATAGCCCTAAGATTAAGCGGTGAAGATAGGGTTGCTTCGATGGATATTATATCCGCCAATAAGACGGAAGCGATTTTCATCACTTCTAAAGGCAATTCTAAACGTATCAAGCTAAGCGATGTGCAGGTAACAAGAAGAGCTACCAAAGGTCTATTGATTGCCAAGAAGAACAAAACCAATCCTGCCGAGATAAAAAATGTCATTGTCAGCTCATTATCCGATGATTTAGGAATCATTTCCAACAATGAGCCACTGGAATTAAAAGCTAAAGATATAAATCTATTGGGAGCAGATTCAAGATTTTCTACCTCAGCAATTGAAAACTGGTATCATCACAGTGGAATAGCAGAGATAAAAATAATTGATGTTCCCAAAAAAGAAGATAAAAAAGAATTTGAAGAATTGACCCTGGAGGTATAACTATGAATAGAGTTTCACGTTTAGTCATGCTGATATGCATATATGCTACTTTATTTATCGGATGTTTCTCATTGATAAGCTATTTCAATGAATTTTACTTGTTAAAGAATCCGCTTCATCAGTTGATTTTAGCTATTGTCACTTTGATAATCGCCATTGTATTAACTGTCATTATGTTAGTTTTAAAAAAGAGAGATTCTGCGGATGAGGAATTAGAAGTGAAACCTTCAGAAAGGGAAATTCCAGAGTTTGTTTTAACTGATGAGGAAATTAAGGATGATAACTATGAGTTTACTGATGCCAGTGAAATTGAGTTTATCGGTATGAACGAAGAAGATATTTTCGTTGAAGAAGAACCTGCTTATGAAGAGGATGTTGCTGTCAAGGAAGAAACAGCTGAAGTATTTATAAAAGGTGAGGAGCAGTCTGCTGCTGAAACAGCTGTCATGGTCAAAGAAGAATCAGATGTTAGCGAAGATTCTATAATCGAAGAAGAAAAACCAAGAGATGTAATCGATGTCCTATATGATACTTTATCGATGAAGAAAATCAGTGCTGAACAGAATGATGAAAAAACAGCAGAAGAATCTTCTGAGCAGGAAGTTCAGATTACGGAAGAAAAACCAGAAAAAGAAGAAGTTCATCTGGAAAAAGTAAAGCAGGATATGATTGTTTCAGAGGTAGTACAACCTGTTGAATTGACCGAAACTCAAATGATCTATATTGAAGGTTCTGAGAGTTCATATCTTAATACTCAGGGTCTGCCTCAACTGGTAATAACAGACCAGGTTGCTTCAAAGGATATTAAAAAAGCCAATCTGATCTTCAGGGAAATAGAAAAGCAGGAAACACTTGAAAAACAGCAGCTTGATAAAGAAGAATTAGAATATCTTAAAGAAGAAAAAGAGGAAAATATTATTTCTGTTCTGATAACTGCCGCAGTAATTTTAGGTCTGCTTAACATCGCCCTTCTGTTTTACTATTTATATACCAGGATGTAATCTGATGGAAAGAAAATGTATGGGCTGTGGAGTCCAGCTGCAAACCGGCAATGAAGATGATATTGGTTATGTTGTGGATTTAAACATGAATTACTGTCAGAGATGCTTTAGAATGATTCATTATGACCGGCATAGAGAAAATGATTTTCTACCAGATAATGATTTGATAATGAGGCAACTGGACAGGCTGGAAGGAAATTTTGTCTGGATTATTGATATTTTCGATCTGGACAGTTCACTAAACAGTATTCTGGTAGAATTTTATCAGCATCACAGCTGTGATATTATTCTGAATAAATGTGATTTACTGCCTGCGAAGATAAATTTTGAAAAGCTGGCTGAATATGTTCTGGAGCGAATAAAAAAACTTAAAATCAGATCCAAAGCCATCATTACCAGAGGAGTCAACAATGATTTTATTGAAGTATTTAACAGATACATCAAAGTTGATGATACACCGGTGATCATGACTGGTCTGGCCAATGTTGGAAAAAGCACCATCATTAATCATTTACTGCAGGACAGGGTTGTCACGGTTAACAGATATCCAGTCACAACTATTAATATTAATGAAATAAAAACTGAAGATTATCACATAATTGATACCGTTGGAATTGTTATCGAAAATTCAATGCAGATGTATCTTTCTAACAAGCAGTTAAAGACAGTGGTTCCCTTAAAACAGATCAGACCGATAGTTTATCAGCTGATGGAAAATCAGACCCTTTCAATTGGCGGGCTTGCCAGAATAGATGTTTTAAAAAATCAAAGAGCCAATGTGGTAGTCTATGTTTCCAATCTGCTGAATATAAGGAGAGGGAAAGCTGAAAATGCTGATAAGCTATGGGAAAACAATTATGGTACTGAATTAAAACCAACCTTAAATGGTTGTGACAGTTTTGCAGATATGAAGAAACATTCTTTTGTCAACATAGGTAAAAATGACTATTTTATTTCAGGTTTAGGTTTTATTACCGTCAATTGTGAAAGAGCAGATATAGCGATATATACCGCTCCGCAAATTTATGTAAATATGAGAAAGGCAATGATTTAAATGTTAAAAAAACACCAGAAACAGTATTTGAAAGGTTTGGCAAATACTTTAAAACCAACAGTAATGGTTGGTAAAAACGGTCTAACTGAAAATGTTATTACTTCAGTAAAAGAGGGTTTAAATTCTCATGAACTGATTAAAGTTTCAGTGTTAAGCAATGCTGAGGCTACGCCTGAACAGCTGGCTATTGAGATTGCCAGCGAAACAAACAGTGAGATTATCAGCCAACTGGGGCGAAAGATTGTTTTTTACAAAAGAAATGTTAAGGAACCTAAAATAGAATTACCAAGATGAAAATAGCAATTTATAAAAATCTTTTTGACCCGATTACCAAAAATCATATTAAGACAGCTAAAAAAGTATTGAAACAGGAAAATGCTGACTTAGTCTGCTTTTATATTGATGTCACCGGTAACGACGATATCTATCATCGGGAAAAGATGATTAAACTGGCAATCGGACCTTATCGCAAGTTTGTTTATATCAATAACTATCAGAGACTGATGAAGCGAAATAAAGAAAATCAGTATTTCTTCGTTACGGATGAAGAAAGTGATAAACAGAGTGCGTTACTGAAAGCAGGCAATCTGGCAGTAGTCAAAAAAAAGGTTCGCAGTTATATTTTTAATAACGGTATCTATGCCCGAGAAATAATGAGTTCATATCTAAGTAAAAACAGATTTAAGCACTGTCTGTCAGTTGCTGATTTATGTTTAAAAATAGCAAGAGGTAACAGGCTGGATGAATATAAAGCTTATTTAATCGGTCTTTATCATGATATTGCCAAGGATTTCAGTAAAGAAGAGCTGCTTAGATATATGAACATTGAAAAACCTTATGAACTGCAGTACAGTCATAAGGTCTGGCATCAGTATGTTGGGTATTACTATCTGAAGCATCACTGTCATCTGAAAGATAAAGAGATGCTGAAAGCAATCAGACATCACTGTCTGGGTGATGATAACGGTATTTACAGCAAACTGATATTTGTGGCTGATAAACTGGATCCGACAAGGGATTATGATTCAGCAGTAGAGATTGAAATTGCCTGCCGGGATATAAACAGAGCTTTTGAAACTGTTAAAAAGCAGAATAGAGAATATTTGGAAAGTAGGGGAATAGTATGATAGCCATAATGGTCGCAATGGACTGTGAAAGAGCCGCCATCGAAGAGATTATTGAAGATAAAAAAACTATCAGCAGTCGAAATCAGCTTTACACCATGGGTAAGATTAAAGATAAGGATGTAATTGTCGCCACCTGTGGTATCGGAAAAGTAATCAGTGCCATCAACACGGCAAGTATCCTGGAAAACTATGATATTGATCTGGTAATGAATATCGGCACAGCCGGCGGTCTTTATCAAAAGGCCAGTATCTGTGATGTCATTGTGGCCTCTAAAGTCACCTATCATGATTTTGATCTATATTCTATTGATAGAATAGAGCCATCTTTTGACAACAACTATTATACCTTTATCGCTGACGAATATTTAACAGGTTTGGCCTATGATGTCATAAAAAGTGATGAATACAATGTCTTTGTAAAACCACTGGTTTCCGGTGATGCTTTTATCAGTGCTGCGGAAAAGGTTGCCTATATTCAAAAATATTTTCCTGAAGCTTATGGTTGCGATATGGAGGCCTGCTCCATAGCACACTGCTGCCAGGAGTATGACAAGAAGTTTCTGATTATCCGTTCGTTTTCCGATATTGTCACCAAAAAAGGCAATGAACTTGATTTTAATGAATACAAACACATTGCCTCTAAAAGAGCAGCCCAGTTCAGCAAACTGATAATAGAAAAGTTGGATTAGTTCCAACTTATTTTATTCTTTAATCTTGATCAGTCCATTGTTTACCAGCCAGTTTTGCACAATCTGAATGGTCAGGATACTGTTATTGCTTTCTTCAATGATGCTGTTGACCACGATCAACCCTTCAGAATAGGACATGTTGGCACAGGCCGGTGTTGAAGAGAAGCCGTATTTTAATCTGAATGAACCATACTCGGAGATATCAAAGCCAGCCAGATCGACATAAACCAGATTTTCAATCTTTAAGATTTCATTATTGGTCATGATTTCATTTAAAATAATGTTAAACAGGTACTGAGAATTGATGGAAGTTGAATCGAAGAAAATAACATTCAAGGCTTCCTCACTGTCAACAATAAGTTCATTGAACTGTTCAATGGTCAGAACCTTATCAAACTCGTAATTAATCTCAATAACCGGCTTTTCAGTTTCCTCCGGTTTATAACTCTGATAGATCTGAAAAACTCCGAAAGAGATAAGGACTAATATTAATGTATAAAAAATAATTCTTTTAATCATAGTTTCACCTAAGTTATTTTATCACATTGCTAAAGTATATGTAAATAATTGAAATTATTGTATAATATTTGTGGAGTGATTTACATGAAAATATATCAGAAAAGATACTTTAACCGCAGAAACTGGATTTTAGAAAACATCAGCAAACTTAATATCAACAGTAATGAAGCATTACTTCTTTTATTAATCGACTATGGTAATCAGTATGATGAGCCTTTAAACATCAATACTTTATCCAGAAGTTCCAATATGGAAAAACTTGTTGTCGACGAAACCATCGCTTCCCTGATTGCCAAGGGCTATCTGGTTCTTATGACTGATGGCGGACAGATAGTTTTTGATATCGACAATATATTTGAATCAAAAAACGAGATGATTGAAAGTAATGATATTTTCGAGATTTTCGAAGCTGAATTCGGTCGGATACTATCTCAGAAAGAAGCTTCAATAATTGCTGAATGGCTAAGGATTTACAATTATAATACGATTATCAAAGCTTTAAGAGAAGCATTGATCTATAATAAAAAATCAATCAATTACATCGATAAGATACTGGCAAAAGGTGTTGAAGATGAACAGTGAGCTGATTTATCAGAAACTACTTGAAATGTTTCCCGATGCCGGCTGCGAGCTTAACTATCAGAGTGATTATCACTTGCTTGTTGCTGTGGTCTTAAGTGCCCAGACTACTGATGTTGCTGTAAACAAGGTAACTGAGCATCTTTTTAAAAAATATCCTGATGTCTACGCCTTAGCAAAGGCAGACAATAAAGATGTAGAGAATATTATCAGATCAATCGGCCTATACAAGAATAAAGCCAAAAACATTATCAGCCTTTCTAAAGCGATTGTAGAAAGATTTGCCGGAAGAGTACCTGATAGCCAGCAAATGTTAATTAGCCTTGATGGAGTCGGCAGAAAGACTGCCAATGTGGTTTTATCGGAATTGTTTAAATTTCCGGCAATAGCCGTAGATACCCACGTTAACAGAGTCAGCAAAAGACTGGGGTTAGCGGACAGGGATGCTTCAGTCATCGAAGTTGAGGAAAGTCTGAAAATGAGATTTAAAAAAGAGTACTGGTCTAAACTGCATCATCTGCTGATTCATTTTGGCAGATATAAGTGTTTAGCCCGAAATCCAATCTGTGAAAATTGTCCTTTCATAGAAATATGCCAGAAAGAGAAGTTATAGAAAAACTTCTTTTTTAATGAAAAGGTATGGCTCATGAGAGTCATACCTTAACTTTTATTATTTTTTTATGGATTATTACCTGGATTTGTACCCGAACCAGGATTATAGCCAGGGTCGGTTCCCGGTTCAGTACCAGGATCAGGATCAGGAACTTCCGCAGTTTTGCCTGGAATAGTAACCTCAACTTCAAAGGAGTTGCTTCTTACCTCTGCTACAGTGTAACTATAGTAGCCTCTTAAGATATATCTGACAGGCTTATTGGTGTTATTTTCAATAAAATAGCTGAAGGAATCCTCCCCAGAAATATGAGTAGTCAGTATTTCGCCTGATTCTGCATCAATAATATCTACAAAATACTGGACACAGCCATCAATCCATGATGGGTGGAATCTTCTTCGGGCATTATAGGATACCCCTAATTTTGTCGCCCTATAAATTGTCGGTGCTATTTTTAGAGCTTCCGGATCCGGATAAGGAGCAAATCTGATATCAACTTCTTTGGTATCTTCATTGTATTTAGCATCAAATTTGGCTAATGATTCAATGGTTTCAACCGGTTTGTATTCTTCAAGATTAGCAAACTGAGCTAATACGTAACCGGTGGTCTGATATCTCTTATCTGCATATTCCGGTAGGGCAGTATACGGATAAAGGCCTTTAATATGGGTTATGGAAACGACAGAAGAAGGTCTGTTATTGGTATTTTTCGGAACACCATAGGCTGTATAGACAGCATTAATTAAGGCGTTTATGGCCGGAACATCTCGTAGGTCATGAGCATAATAATACGACATATAGGTTGTTTCGTCCTGATATCTACCAGTGTCATATCCCATCCAGAAAGAGAACGAATAGTCATTGGTGCCAAATACATATAACATGTCCTGCTCGGCGCCGACCGGATAGCCCCATTTTCTTCTGACTGCCGAATCGTAGGCATTTAATCCGGTTTTACCGTAAACCGCATAGTTGCTTCTTCTGATGTAAGTCAAACGTACGTTATAGGCGTAATCATCTTCCGTACCGCCATTAACACCGATATACTCAAGATAAGATGTTAACCAGGCTGCCCCTTCACTTAAGGCTCTGACAGAAGGAACATTAGCGATGATCGGTTCTCTGGAAGAGTTGATAAACTCAATTCTGGTAATGGTATGCGGAGTAGTATAAACACCTTTGGATAAAATCATTGATTGAGCCGCAGCCATCTGAACAGGTGAAACCAGATAACCGAAACAGCCAATCGCAAACTGTTCATTCATGAAATCGACTACTGACTGGTCATGACCGATATTTTTCAAATATTTTCTCATGATTGTTTCACCGACAGTTTCATTTATCAGCTGATACAGTTTTAAAGATGGTACGTTATATGAAAGTGGGAAGGTTTTCTGAACCGAGGTTTCTCCATACCAGGTACGAGTGTCATTATAAAGCAGAATGTTTGTTCCGCTATAAAGAGTTGGCTCATCATTGATGGTATATGATGTTGACATGCCGCAATGTTCAAAAGCCAGTGGATAGGTGAACAAGGCTTTTGAAGTAGAACCCGGAGAGATTCTATTATCATAGGCATAGTTATAAATTCTTTGTCCATTATAGTTTCTGCCTCCACAGACACCGACTATTAAACCGGTGTAATTCTGGATAATGGCAGCTGCAGTATTGATATTATTGTCTTTAAAGGTGATAATTTCGCCTCTTGATAAAGCGTCACAGGTTGCCTGAACCGTCTGATTCATACCGGTATAAACTCTTACCGGAGTAACGTATGGGTCAATTCCGTACATTTCTTCCAGTTCTGCCAGGACTATATCAATATAGGCCTGATTGTCAATGGTGCCATCAACGTATTCGGTTAGCTGACTGGAACTGGTTAGGGTATTTCCGTATAGCAGATTTTCAACTCGGACTTTTAGAGCCAGTTCATATTCTAAATCAGTAATATAACCGTGATAGTGCATCAGATATAGTACATCGGCAGTTCTTTCCTGGCAGGCTTCGATATCATAGTAAGGATTATAGGCATTTGGGGCCTTGATAATTCCAGCTAGCATCGCACTTTCCACTAATGAAAGATCGGTGCAGTCTTTATTGAAATAGTATTTTGAAGCAACCTGAACTCCTCGAGCATTGGCTCCGAAGTTTACCTTGTTGATATACATCTCAAAGACTCTTTCTTTGCTTATCATATTACTTATCTGTAAAGCATAATAGATTTCCTGTACTTTTCGGTTTATCGTGCTTTCAGCAATTGTATCGACCGCAAAGTAGGTGTTTTTGATTACCTGCATCGTAATAGTGGAACCACCCTGAGCAAAGGATAGAGATTTGATGTTCTCTAAAAATGCTTTGGCAAAACGAGGCAGGTCAAAACCCGGATGTTCAAAGAAGCGAGAATCCTCAACAGCGATAAAGGCATCTACTAACACCTGAGGGAATTTATTGTAGGCGAAAGAAATTCGGTTTTCTTTACCTAGAATCATAATCTGATTTCCTGAATCATCAAAAATCAATGAAGCGTCCTGACTTGTTAAATCATCAGTTTCCAATATAACATCTGTCTTGCTTAAAATAAGCTTGACGATATTAAAACCACTTAAAACACCCAGCAGACCACAAAAGACAATAAATCCCATAATAGAATTTACTATTCTTCTTCTTAGCTTCTTCTGTTCAAATTTTCTACGTGCCGGACTGTAGTTATTTTTTGAATTGTCATTGTCTGAATTATTTTTATTGAATAATCTCATTAGATCTTACCTCCAAGTATATAAGAGTCAATAACTGACAGATAATCAACTTTAATCTGAAAGTTATAAGGTATCAGGATACCTTTTTCGATAAACCAGCTGTGGGGAATACTTTTTCTTTTGGTTGAACTGATAAATTCAAACAGATCAGTTGAGAAAACCAGATAGGTTTCATCATAGCAGGAAAATCGTACTATCAGAAAAGATATTCCCTGATGTTTGACAACCCTTTGCATATGTTCTAACTGATGAGGATGAATCATCGCCAGTACCAGTGCTGTTTTTGAGTTAGTTTCCTTAGCCTCAAAATCCAGATACAATCCTTTATAGATACCGTTATAGTCAGTGGTAGAAGGAGTCTGGAAGTAGGCTTCCACAATCTTAGCAGTACTTCTCGATTTATAATCGACATCCACTATCGTAACCGGAGTTGGCTTTTTATAGATTACAGCCTTATCAGTTTCCAGATAGTATTTATTTGTCAGGTTTAAATCTTCTTCCAAAGACATTCCGCGACGAGCGTAGTTTATAACTTTCGAACGATTTGAAAACTTTCCGTTTGGATAATTTACCATTTAATCACCTATATAATTATAAACCATTCTATTATAGTTGACAATTATTTTATTGTCTACCACAAGATAGTCCAGGCTGAGCCAATTATTATTTCCACTTTAGAATTAAGTGATTTTTTATTGATTATGCCTTTAAAAAACAGTTGAATTAAAACAATTATTATGATAGGATAATAGCGTTGCAATTCCTTTTTTGGGATTTCAACCGCTCTAAATAGGGTTTAAGTACGTTATGTCACCTTATCAGGCGAGTCTAAATGCTAAAAAGGGAGGTGTAAAGACATGTATGCTATTATCGAAACTGGCGGAAAACAGATCAGAGTTGAAGAAGGTTCAGTTATCTATGTGGAAAAACTCGATGCTGAGGTTGATTCAGAAGTTGTTTTTGACAAAGTTGTATTGTTATCAGGCAAAACCACTAAAGTAGGCGCTCCTTATGTCAAGGGGGCTAAAGTTACTGCTACTGTCGAAAAACAAGGTAGAGGTAAGAAGATCAGAATTTTCAAGTATAAAGCTAAAAAAGGTTCTTCTCGCAGACGCCAGGGCCATCGTCAGCCATATACTAAATGCACAGTCAAAACTATTGAAGCTTAAATATGGTGAAGGTTAGGATTGTTAAAAAAGATGGACTGATAATCAGTCTTGAAATATCTGGTCATGCCAATGGAGGCCAATATGGACAAGACCTGGTTTGTGCAGGTGTCAGCTGTGTCGCCATTGGCCTAGCCAATGCACTGGACAGGCTGGCTGATGAATGCTGTACCATAGCAGTCACAGAAAATCTTGTTTCAATCAGAGTATTGAATAGTGAAAAAACTATTCAGACAATTTTACAGACGGGAATCATTCAGTTTCAGACGATTGAAGAAAAATTTCCAGAAAACATTAAAATACATATTACGGAGGTATAACCAATGAAGTTTACATTAAATATTCAAATGTTCGCATCTAAAAAGGGTGTTGGTTCTACTAAAAACGGTCGTGATTCTGCTGCAAAACGCCTAGGTGCTAAAAAAGCTGATGGCCAATACACCAATGCAGGTTCTATCATATATCGTCAAAGAGGAACTAAAATTCATCCTGGTAACAATGTTGGTCGCGGAGGCGATGATACATTATTTGCTTTAACTGCTGGCATTGTTAAATACGAAAGACTTGGTAAAAAAAGAAAACAGGTCTCTGTATATCCAGCTGCTTAATTAATCGAAATCCCCGCAATCCTGGGGATTTATTTTTTATGAAAGGAGAAGACACGATGAAATTTATAGATTCAGCCAAATTAAGAGTCAAAGCCGGTAAAGGCGGAGATGGCATTATTGCCTTTCGTCGCGAAGCCCATGTGCCGCTGGGTGGACCTTTTGGTGGTGATGGCGGTAAAGGTGGCTCAATTATTTTCGAAGTGGATACTCATAAAACCACACTTCTGGATTTCAGGTTTATGAAACTTTTAACTGCGGAAAGCGGAGGAAACGGCAAAACCAAAAAAATGCGTGGTGCTGATGGCAAAGACAAAGTTATTGGTGTTCCTTTAGGAACAATAGTCAGAAACCTGGAAACCGGTAATATAATTGCTGATTTGACCAATGTCGGTCAAAGAGAAATCATCTGTAAAGGCGGCCTGGGTGGCCGAGGAAACTTCAGTTTCAAATCCAGCCGTAATCCGGCTCCCGACTTTGCCGAAAAGGGTGAAGAGGGAGAGGAATTCGATATTGAAGTAGAATTAAAGCTTTTAGCTGATGTTGGGCTTGTCGGTTTTCCTTCGGTTGGCAAAAGTACCATTCTATCAGTTGTTTCCAGTGCCAAACCGGAAATTGCGGATTATCCTTTCACAACCCTGTCACCAAAGTTAGGGGTTGTTAATGTTGGCGATGGCAGAAGTTTTGTAATGGCTGATCTGCCAGGTCTGATTGAGGGAGCTTCGCAGGGAAAAGGTCTGGGACATGAGTTTTTAAAACATATTGAAAGGTGTCGGGTTATTATTCATGTCATTGATATGGGAGATTTCACCGGAAGAGATGTTGTCCAGGATTATAAAACAATCAATAATGAGCTGGAAACATATAAATACCGATTAATGGAAAGGCCGCAGATTGTGGTAGCCAATAAAATGGATGAAGAAGGGGCTGCGGAAAATTTAGAAAAATTAAAAATGGCCTATCCCGATATTGAAATATTTGAAACAATCTCTCTGATTAATGAAGGGCTGCAGCCGGTATTATATCGGGTAGCTGATCTGTTAGATGTGACAGAACCATTTCCTTTGCAGGATGATGAAGATTCCGGTGAGTTTGGAGTTGTTTATAAGTTTATTCCCGAACCGGAACCATTTACAATCAGAAACCTGGGTAATGGCAAGTGGGCTTTAGAAGGAGACAGAGTAAAAAAATTATTCCAGCGAATTAATTTTGAAAATCCTGAAGAAGTGCTCAGGTTCGCTGTAGCTCTAAAGAAGATGGGTGTCAATGATGCCCTATTAGAAAGAGGAGCCCAGGAAAATGATGAGGTTTTCATCGAAGACTATGTCTTTGAAATAACTGAATTCATTTAATCAGGGAAATAGTCTATAATAAAAGTGGTGATTTTATGATAACTTTTATTCGAGGTAAAATTTATGAGTTTAGTGCTGAGCATGTTATTTTAGATAATAACGGTATTGGCTACTATATCAACTTCTATCGTCCGGAACTGTTGACCTTAGGAGAAACAGTTACATTATTTACCTATCAGCATTTCCGAGATGATGCGACGGTTTTATATGGTTTCGGCGATAAAAATGAACTGGAGATTTTCCAGAAGCTGATTTCAGTCAAGGGATTAGGTCCCAAGACCGCTAGTATGATATTAAGCCGATGCAAAACAAATGATCTGATTATGGCTATTGAAAATGGCGATGTTCAGTTTTTAAAGAGAATGCCTTCTGTGGGAACCAAGACAGCCCAGCAGATAATTCTGGATTTAAAAGGGAAACTGATTGAAATCACAACTGAAGACAGTGCAGTCAATCTGGAGCTTCAGGAAGCCATTGAAGGATTAAAATCATTAGGTTATAAAGCATTTGAAATCAACAGCATCAAAGCTCAGCTGATAAAAATGGCTTGTCAGTCAACCAGAGAATATTTATCGGAAGGCCTGAAACTGTTGAATAAACGAAGTGGAGGATAATATGGAAAGATTAATGAGTGCAAATGAATTGGAAAAAAATGAAGATGCATCATTACGTCCACAGTCTTTAAATGAGTATGTCGGACAGGATTCATTAAAAGGAAATCTGAGAGTCTTTATTCAGGCTGCGAAGGAAAGAAATGAATCATTGGACCATTGCCTGTTTTATGGACCTCCTGGACTGGGAAAAACCACTTTAGCTTATATTATCGCCAATGAAATGGGGACTAATATAAAAGTTACCAGTGGTCCGGCTATTGAAAGAACAGGAGATCTGGCAGCCATTCTTTCTTCGCTGCAGGCAGGGGATGTTTTGTTTATTGATGAGATACATCGTCTGCCAAAGCAGGTGGAAGAGGTACTATATCCGGCAATGGAAGACTTTGTGATTGATGTAATTGTCGGAAGAGATTCGACAAGTCGTTCAGTCAGACTGGAGCTGCCGCCATTTACCCTGGTAGGAGCCACTACCAGAGCTGGTGATGTCTCTGCGCCTTTAAGAGACAGATTTGGCATCATATCGAAGTTAGACTACTATACACATAAACAGCTGGGAGAAATCATTAAAAGAACCTCCAGAGTATTTGAAGCCGCCATTGATGATAGCGCTGTTGTAGAACTGGCAGCCCGAAGCAGAGGAACTCCCAGAATTGCCAACCGGCTGTTTCGTAGAGTCCGCGATTTTGCTCAGGTTCTAAATGAGGGAATTATCGATGCCGAAATTACCAACGAGGCTTTAAATCGTCTGAAAGTTGACAGCCTGGGACTGGATGATGTTGATGTGCGCTATTTAAAAGGTATTATAGAACGCTTTAAAGGCGGACCGGTAGGAATTGAAGCTCTGGCCAGCTCAATTTCAGAAGAAACGACGACTTTAGAAGATGTTTATGAACCTTATCTGCTACAGATCGGCTTTATTCAAAGAACTGCCAGGGGCAGAATTGCTACTGAGAAAGCATATCAGCACCTTAAAATTGATATGCAGGATAATTTATTCAATATTAATTAAAATAATAATCGGTACTTCAAAAAGAATTGCCGATTTTTTGTTCAAAAAAAATTACTATGTTATAATATTTTGCAGGAGTGAGATTATGAGAATTGTGATTGCCACCGGAGGTACAGGTGGCCATATCTATCCGGCAACTGCTTTGGCTGATAGATTAATGTCTGATGATAAAAACAACGAGATACTGTTCGTCGGTAACCATGATCGAATGGAAGCAAATGAAATTCCAAAGTTAGGTTATCGTTTTCGTGGTATCAGGGCAGCTAGATTCAACTCCAGTAAAAACAAATTGAATGCTTTAACCATTCTATATAAGGCTTATAAGGAATGCCTTCATATCCTGGAAGATTTTAATCCGGATATAGTTATAGGTTTTGGCGGCTATGTGACAGTACCGGTTATTATGGCAGCTGTCAAATTAAAAATAAAAACAATTATCCATGAACAGAATTCTTTAGCCGGACTGGCCAATCGGACATTAGGTCATTTTGTCAATAAAGTCGTTATCTGTTATGACAGTGCCAGAGAGGCCTTCAACACAAAGAAAACCTATCTTTTAGGTAATCCCAGAGCCTCTGCTGCCTTGAGTTTTGTAAAAGATCCGTTTATCTTTAAGCAGTTCGGCCTGGATTGTTCAAAAAAGACTTTGCTTATCGTTATGGGTTCTTTAGGCTCCACCAGTGTCAATGAAAAGATGATGGGTATTCTGGAAGGGCTTAAGCAGAAAGACTTCAACATCCTCTATGTCACCGGTAGAAGTAACTATCAGAAAGTAATGGCAAACATCAGTGAATCGGAAAATTTAAAGATTGTTGATTATATTGACCAGTTTAATATCGCCGGTAACTGCGATCTGGTTATTTCAAGAGGAGGAGCCACCAGTGCCAGTGAATATATGGCTTTAGGGGTACCTACAATTATTGTACCTTCACCATATGTTACCAACAACCACCAGTACATCAACGCCAAAGAGATGTTTGACAAAGGGGCTTCCTATCTTTTAGAAGAGAAAGATTTACAGGTCAATAATACAATCTCTATTATCGAAAAGCTGATTAATGATGATGAAAAACTAAATGCCATGTCAATAGCGGCTAAAAAGATGTCTCATCCCAATGCAGCCTACGATATTATCAATTTAATGAAAGAAACAGCAGGTAAGAACTAATGGATAGAATTTTAAAAAGATTACAGCAGTATTGTACTATAGAGTATGACAAGTCCTTTAAAAACTTAACTACCTTTAAAATAGGCGGAATCGCAAAATATGTCATTTATCCAAAAGATGAGTTTTCTCTGAAATCGATTTTAGATATTCTCAATGAAAACAATCTGGCCTATAAAGTTTTTGGTCATGGTTCAAATCTGCTGTGTGATGATGAAATATATGAGGGGTTCATTATAAAACTAACCAGAAACATGAGCAATTTTTACTTTGCTGACAATGAGCTGATTGCTCAGGCCGGCTGCTCAATTATCTCCCTGTCCTATAAAGCCAGTGAGAAATCGTTGTCAGGACTAGAGTTTGCCAGTGGTATTCCAGGAACCCTGGGAGGCAGTATCTTTATGAATGCCGGAGCCTATAACAGCTCAATGAGTGATATTATCGATTCGGTAAAAGTAATCAGAAATAATGAAATTGTCTGGCTCAGCAATTCTCAATGTCAGTTTGGCTATCGCAGCAGCGTTTTTCTAAATAACCCTGATTGGATTATATTAGAGGCAAAACTGATATTAAAGCCTGGCAATGTTGCCGATATTAAAAAACTGATGAAAAACCGTCAGCAGAGAAGAATGGCATCTCAACCGCTTAATTATCCTAGTGCCGGTTCTACTTTTCGTAATATCGGCGATATTTTCGCCTGGAAGCTGATTGATGAAATCGGTTTTAGAGGTAAAACAGTCGGTGGTGCTGCGGTCAGTGAAAAGCATACCAACTTTATCATCAACAAGGGCAACGCTAAAGCCAAAGATGTAGTTGAACTGTCAGATCAGATAATTGAGATTATCAAAGAGAAATATGGTATTGAAATGATTATGGAAGTGGAGAAGTTCAATTGGAAAAACTAGTAAAAAAATCCAGAAAGAAACTATCTAAAAAAGGTGTGCTGCTGTTAGTATCCCTTTTTATCGTTCTAACAGGCTGTTTTACAATGTATTACATGTCTGATTTGGCACGAATCAGAAGCATTAAGATAATCAATACTGAGTTTATCAGTGAAAACTATATTAAATCAATTCTTGATTTTGAAGTTAATGACAGTCTTATTACTTTATTTCCCAGTTTAAAAGAGAAAAAACTGAAGGAAAATAAATTATTTAAAGATGTTAAAATACAGATTGGCGATAACAACTGTGTTATTGTCGATATTAAAGAAAATCGCATAGTTGGTCATTTTATCAGCAACGGAAAAACCAGTTTTATTTTAGGTGATGGCTCAACTATCGACTTTAAAGCAATATATATTGATAATCTTGCCCTGATACCGCTATTTGTAGACATTGATCTGGATAAGATTAAAATGATAGCTGTGGAATTTAATAAACTTTCCTTCGACACCTTAAGCAGGATCAGCGAGGTTCATAATTTATCATTTACTTATGATAACAATATGGTAAAATTAGTAATGGACGAAGGATTCTATGTCTGCAGTTCCATAAAGGGATTGCCTTATGTAGACAATTATTCTGAGATAATTGCCTATGAAGATAAAGGAGACAACAAATGTATCCTTATCATTGAAGAGTATTCCAAAGCAGTTAGAATCAACTGTTCAGAGATTGAATCTTACATGATTAAACCTGAAGAAGATAAAGGAGAATAGAGATTATGACAATGAAGAAAAACTCAAAACTTGGAAATATTAATGTTACTGTTGGAGCAATTGCTTCTTTAACCGGTGCAACAGTCAGTGAATGTTACGGTGTCGTAGGTATGGCCAGCAAACAGTTTTTTAAAGATGGCTTTGCGGTTCTTTTAAAACAGGATAACTTTTCTAAAGGTGTAGTAGTTAAACAGACTGAAAGAGGTCTGGAACTGGATATTTATATTATTATCTGTTATGGCGTAAAAGTAATTGAAGTTGTCAGTGAAGTTCAAAAGAAAGTTAAATATGAGATTGAACGTACTTTGGATATTGATTTTGCAGCAGTAAACGTCTTTGTACAGGGTGTTAAAGTAATAGAATAGGAAAATACAGGGGAAAATATTATGAAAGTACTTGATTGTAAAAGTTTTAAGGGAATGATTCAATCTGCTGCTAATCATCTGGAAAACAAACAGGACGAAATAGATAAATTGAATGTCTTTCCGGTTCCTGACGGCGATACGGGAACGAATATGAAAATGACTTTTGTCGCGGGAGTTAATGAGACTGTCAACTATTTAAATGATTTTATAGGTGATACAGCTAAATTTTTAAGTAAAAATATGCTGATGGGCGCCAGAGGAAACTCAGGAGTTATTTTATCACAGATCTTCAAGGGTCTTGCCAATGGTCTGGCCGGTTTACAGAAGGCTAATGTCAGAGAGCTGGCCAATGCTTTTGTCAATGGCTCAAGAATTGCCTATAAAGCTGTTATGAGACCGGTGGAAGGAACTATTTTAACAGTTGCCAGAGAAATGGCTGATTATGGATTGCATTATGTTGAGCAGAATCCTAAATGTTCGATTGAAGACTATTTTGATCATATCCGTATGATGGCTCAGGAATCACTGGATAGAACCCCAGAACTGCTGCCGGTATTAAAAGAAGTCGGAGTAGTTGACTCCGGCGGAAAAGGTTTTTTAACCATAATCGAAGGAATGGATCTGTATCTGAAAAATAAGCCGGTCAAGCTTTTATCGGCTCAGGAAATTAGCCAGGCTGTTGAAACCGGATATTGTGTTGAAGTTCTGGTTAATTTAAACGATTTATATAAAAGAGAGTTTTCGATTGAAAGATTAACCAGATCTCTGGGCCGAACATGCAATGATATTAAAGTGATTAAAAACAATAACCAGGTAACCATTCATGTTCATACCAGTACGCCTGGTGATATTATCAATACTGCTCATCGCTTTGGTGAGCTGGAAAACATCAAGGTTGAAAAATACAGTAGCCAGCACAGTTCTGCCTATGCCTATGAGAATGATGAAAAGTTAAAAGAACATAAGAAATATGCAATTATTTCTGTCTGTAATGGGGAGGGAATTAAAGAACTGTTTGAATCGCTGCATGTAGATTATATTATCAATGGCGGACAGACAATGAATCCGGCGACCGAGGACTTTGTCAATATCCTCAACAGGCTGAATGCTGAGAATGTCTTTATTCTGCCAAACAACTCAAACATCTTTCTGGCAGCCAATCAGGCAAAGGATATTGTTGATGATAAAAATGTGTATGTCCTGGATACCAAAAGTATTCCACAGGGCATCAGTGCCTGTATCAATTTCAGTGTGGAACTGGATGTTCAGGATAATATCGATAATATGAATATGGGAATTTCATCAATTAAAACCGGAAGCGTAACTCAGGCAATCAAAGACACAACCTATAATGCTCTGGAAATAAAAAAGAATAATTATATGGGTATCAGTGATAAAGAAGTACTGGTTGCTACTGATGATATGCTGGAAGCGACATTTACCTTGTTAGATAATCTGATTGACGAAGACGACAGCTATATAACCATAATCTACGGCAGTCAGACTGATGAGGAAACAGCTCAGCAAGTGCTTGACTACGTTGAGGAGAAATATGACATGGAAGGTCAGATTGTTAATGGCCAGCAGGATTTGTATCCGTTTATTTTAGGAATAGAATAATTGTAAAATTATTCTTTTCTTTATTATTTATTATGAGTATTAAACTTACAGCGAAATGGCAAGAAAATTTACAGAAAATGGGTATTGGTGAATTAACTGATATCCTTTCATACTATCCTTATCGTTATGAAGAAATTGAAGAGCTTCCTTTTAAAGACTGGCAGATCGGCAGCAAAATCATCATAGAGGCTACAGTAACCGACAAACCGAAAATCAACTACTATAAAGGCAGACAGTCGGTTCTATATATAAACGTTGTCAATGATGACGATTACTTCAGGGTATCAATATTTAATCGACACTGGCTGATGAAACTTAAAGTAAAGGAGCAGATTACCATCATCGGCACTTATGAAGGCAATAATAAAATTCTGGCCAGCAATATCAACACGTTACCTTTAAAACAGCAGCTAGGAATCAGGCCATTCTATTCTATGATTGATTCCAAAAGCGAAAAAGGTTTTAATAAACTTGTTCAGCAGGTTCTGGAAAAATATGAAAACCAGATTACGGACTTTATTCCGGAAAATATTAAAAGCAGAAATTATTTTCTGTCCAAAGTCGAGGCGATAAAACAGATTCATCGACCTCAGAATAAGAAGCTGCTTTTAAAGGCGATTAACACTTTAAAATACGAAGAATTTTTAAAGTTCAATCTGATAATGGCTAAAAGAAAAAGCGATAGTTTTATTCAGGATGACAATTTTAAAAAGAAATTTGACTCTTCGAAAATAAATGAGTTTATTTCTAATCTGCCATTTAAACTGACTGATGATCAGACAAAGGCTTTAGAGGAGATATTTGCTGATTTGAAAAGCAGCAGGCAGATGGCCCGACTGCTGCAGGGGGATGTTGGCTGCGGCAAAACAATTGTGGCCTTTATTGTGATGTACGCAACAGTACTGGCTGGTAAACAGGCGGCTATTATGGCTCCAACCGAAATACTGGCCAAGCAGCATTATCAGAACATGCTCAGATTTTTTGCCGCTTACGATACAGGTATCGGTATTCTATATTCGTCACAGACAATTCAGGAAAGAAAAATCACTCTGGAAAAGATAAGAAACGGGGAAATCTCTCTTATTGTCGGCACTCATTCTTTATTTCAGGAAGGAGTTGAATTTAATAATTTAGGTCTGATTGTTACTGATGAACAACACCGTTTCGGTGTCAGACAGCGACAGTCCTTCCTTTTGAAAGGGGAATATGTGGACATGCTTCTGATGTCTGCCACTCCGATACCTCGAACTCTGGCAACAGCCTTATTTGGTGATTTAGATGTTACAACTATCACTCAGACTCCATATTCAGATAAAAAGATTCATACTATATTAATTAAACAGAACTCGTTCACTTCAAAAATGAAAGAAATTGAAAAACTTCTGGAACAGAAAAATCAGATGTATGTTGTCTGTCCGGCCATTGAAAAGGGAGCTGATAATGTTCGAAATGTCAATGACATATATACCAATCTTAAGCAGTACTATCAGGGAAGATATAGGGTCGGTCTGCTACACGGGCAACTGGACAATGAACAGAAACAAGTGGTGGAAAAACAGTTTTCAAAAGGAGAAATAGACATACTGGTCTGTACTACCGTCATAGAAGTGGGAGTAGATGTAAAAAATGCCAATATCATGGTAATTTATGATGCCAACAGATTCGGTCTGTCTCAACTTCATCAGTTAAGAGGAAGAATAGGCCGAGGAAAAAAAGAAGGATACTGTTATCTGTTGACCTCTTCCAGAGAAGCGGAAGTGATAGAGAAGCTAAATGTTATTGTCAACAACAGTGATGGGTTTATAATCTCTCATTATGATTTGAAGTTGCGAGGCCCAGGTGATATTTTAGGCTATCGTCAAAGCGGACTGCCAGCCTTTGTTTTAGGTAATATTATCAGAGACAGTAAAATACTGAACAGCTCCTATCAGGATGCCAAAAGAATAATGGAAGAGTTAGATAAATATCCTTGGCTTGAACAATATCTGAAGCAATCAGAAAATGAAGGTGTCCTTATCTCGTAGGGATATGATAGAATAGGTAAAAGGGATTTTAAATATGAGTACAATTTATGACTGGTTAGAAGAAAACTACAATATCACCATCAGTAATAAACAGGTTATGGAAGATGCTTTAACTCATTCTTCCTATCTTAATGAAAATAAAGACTTTAAGGGCAGTGATTATGAGAGAATCGAGTTTTTAGGTGATTCAATTGTCGGGATGTGGGTCGCTAATAAGCTTTTCCATCATTTACCGGTTATTGATGAAGGGGTAATGACCACGATGCGTGCTCAATTGGTCTGTGAAAAGTCTCTGGCCAATTTTATGCGCAAGCTGGGTATTGCCAAATATATCAAAATGGGAGTAGGGGAAGAGAAAAGTGGAGCCAGAAACAGAAATTCATTGCTGGCCGACGTTTTTGAAGCCTTTATTGGAGCACTTTATTTAAATGGTGGAGTAAAGTACATCAATGCGGTTTTAAATGATACGATTGATATCGAAAATCAGCAGGCACTTTATGAGAATACGGATTATAAATCCAGAATTCAGGAATACGTTCAGTCAGATACCAGAGCGGTTTTAAAATATGAACTGCTTTCTGAAACCGGTCCATCAAACAACCCGGAATTTGAAATGGGTGTCTACCTGGATGGCGTTCTTTTAGGGCAAGGTAAAGGAAGAACAAAGAAAAAGGCTGAACAGCAGGCAGCAAAGGAAGCCTTGGGAAAGCTGGTAAAATAAATGGATATTGATTTTCTACTTGATAAGATTCATTTTAGTCAGGAAACCCTTAGTTTAATAAAAAGGGTTATTTTGTGTCGCCCGCAACTTGATAAAAAGAATAATCTGATCAGCATGAAAGTAATTAATCATCAGTTTTTACCCTATCCGGTTATTGAAGAACTCACTTCAAAACTATCAGAATATCTGCATCTTTCAGTCAACCTGACTTTTAAGATAACTAATCAGGAAATCAATTCCTCAGACATCATGAGCTATATTGATTACTATAATCAGAAAAATAATACCAGTCTTAATCTGATACCGGTAGTGGATGGTGAAAAAATATTTATTAATATTGAAGATAAGAAAATCTTTAAATCTTTAAAGAGGTTTTTGAATGATCTGGGTATTAAAAAGGAAATTGTTTTAAAATCAGAAAAAAATATTAGCGATACGGAAGAAATTGTCGCTTTTGATAATAACTCTTTTAAAATATCAGACGGCAGATACAGAAGCAGATTCAAAGGCAACAGAAATGACTATCTATTCCTTACGATGAACAAAATCAATGCTTCAAATAATAAAATCTTTTGCCGGGGAAAGGTTTTTTCTGTTGATTTAAGAAGTTTCAGAAATAAAAGCGGTAAGATTTTTAATGTGGAAAAATTCATTGTTACGGATTTTTATGATGCCGTACTGGTGAAAAGATTTGTTTCTGACAATATGTCAGAGAATATCAAACTGCCGGTAACCGAAGGTATGTGCGTTGAAATATATGGGGAAGTTAAATACGACCCTTTTGAGAAAGCCAATGTTTTTGAGCTTGATCTGATTGAAGAAATGCTGCAGGACCCCTATGTCAGATATGATGATTATCCGGGTTTAAAGCATGTTGAACTGCATGCTCATACCAATAGAAGTGAATATGACGGAATTTCAGAAACTGAAGAAATCATTACGCAAGCCTTTAATTTTGGCCATAAAGCGATTGCTATTACTGATAATAGTGTAGTTCAGGCCTATCCACTGGCACAACAGACACATAAAAAACTGGAAAAGAATAATCCGAACAGAGATTTTAAAATTATTTACGGTATTGATGTAAAAATTGTTCCTGATAGATTAAATATCGTTTATAATCCTACTTCTGAATTGCTGGTTGATAAGGAATATTGTGTTTTAGACCTGGAAACAACCGGTTTATCGACTAAATACGATCATATTATTGAATTTGGCGCGGTTATAGTAGCTAGAAATACCATTACTCATGAAAGAATGCAGCTGTTTGTCAAACCGCCAATTGACTTACCGGCTTTCATTGTCAATAAAACCAATATCACCAATGAAATGCTGAAAGATGCTTTACCGATTGAAAAGGCTATTGACCAGATAGTTGATTTTATCGGAGACCGGGTAATAGTGGCTCATAATGCAGACTTTGACTTTAATTTTCTAAATGATACTTTAATTAGACTGGGAAGAAAACCTTTAAACAACATTTGTCTGGATACTTTAAATCTGGCTAGAGAAACCGTTAAAGATCGAAAATACTATCGTTTGGGAGTAATAGCCAATTATTTTGATGTGGCATATGACGACAGTATCGCTTACAGAGCTGACTATGACGCCGATGTGCTAGCTAATATTCTGGTTAGAATGATTCCTTTAATACCGGATTTTGAGAATATTACCTTTGAAGATCTGCAAAACAAGCAGGAAGAAGATATTTTTAAAAAAGCTCGACCTTACAGTGCCACATTACTGGCTAAGAATCTGGCTGGTATTAAAGATATTTATGAGATAGTAACTCTGTCTCATACAGATTATTTAACATATTTTGCCAAGGAGAATGCTAGAAAAATAGATGCTGATGTTTCTGCTGAACCAAGGATTACTCAATCCGAAGTCGAAAGAAGAAGACAGAATATTCTGATCGGCAGCTGTGATCAGTACTCCAGACTTTTTGAAATCGCCAGCAACAGAAGCATGGCTGATTTAGAGGAATGCATGAAATTTTATGACTATATAGAGTTACATCCTTTGGAAAATTATGAATATTTAGTAGAAGTTGGTTCTTCTTTTGATATGGCAAGAATCAAAATGGTAGTACAGGATATTATCAGAACTGCAGATAAGCTTAATAAACCGATTGTTGCCAGCAGCAATCCGTATTACACCCATCCTTATCAGAAGATAGCTCGTGATATTTATATCATGGGAAAAAGAATCGGTGGTTTAAGACACCCGATGTATCCGATGAATTTTGAAAAAAGAAAAGTTTTCACTTCTCCTAATCAGCATCTGATGACAACCCGGGAACTGTTGGAAAAATTCGACTGGACCGGCAGAGCAGAAGAGTTTGTTATAAAAAATACCAATATGATTGCTGATATGATAGAAAAGGAATATCCGATTCCCAGCAAACTGATTACGCCAACCATAGAAGGCTGTGATGTCGTTATCACTGATGAAATATATAAGAACGCACATCGTATCTACGGTGACAGATTACCTGATATAGTTGCGGAACGAATTGAAAAAGAGTTAACCAATGTTATCAAAAACGGTTATTCGGTACAGTATTATATTGCTCATCTGCTGGTTAAGCAGTCTGAAGCTGATGGTTATCCGGTAGGAAGCAGAGGGTCAGTCGGCAGTAGTTTTATTGCTACCATGGCCAATATTACCGAAGTTAATCCTCTGGTTCCTCATTATGTCTGTCCAAAATGCCATTACTCACAGTTCTTTGTTAATAATGAATATGCCAATGGCTTTGATTTACCAGAAAAAGACTGTCCTGAATGTTTGACCCCTTTAAACAGAAACGGACACAATATCCCTTTTGAAACTTTCTTGGGATTTGATGCTGACAAAGTGCCTGATATCGATTTAAACTTTTCACCTGACTATCAGGGAACTGCCATGCAGCAGGTCAAAGATATTTTTGGTGAACAGTATACCTATAGAGCAGGAACAATTGGTACAGTTGCCCAGAAAACAGCTTTTGGTTATGTAAAAGCCTATTGTGAAGAGATCGGTGTTCCACATTTTTCTGATTATTTCAACGAAGTTTTATCCAAAATGTGTGAAGGGGTTAAAAGAACTACCGGACAGCATCCTGGAGGTATAGTGGTTATTCCTAAAGAAAAGGATGTCCATGATTTTACGCCAATTCAGTATCCGGCCAACAATCCTTTCAGTGACTGGAAAACAACTCATTTTGCTTTTGCTGATTTACATGACAATATCCTGAAACTGGATATTCTAGGGCACATTGATCCAACTTCCATAAGATTGTTATCTCTATTTTCGGGCATCCATTACAGTGATGTTCCTATGAGTGATCCTAAGGTCTATCAGGTGTTTTATTCAACTGATTCTTTAAATATTTCTGATCCTGATGGGTTATACAGTGAACTGAATGGGGCTGCCGGTTTGCCGGAATTTGGTACCCGCAATATCAGAAGGATTCTTGATAAGACCAAACCTTCATCTTTTAATGAATTGGTTGCCATTGAGGGGGTAACCCATGGTACAGATGTCTGGACCAATAATGCGGAGATATTAATAGAAAAGGGTATCTGTGATTTGAATGATGTCATTTCCTGTCGAGATGATATTATGACCTATCTGATTTCCAAGGGTCTGGAAAAGATAACCGCCTTCGAGATAATGGAATCGGTGAGAAGAGGAAAAGGCTTGAAGGACGAGTGGATTAAAACCATGAATCAGCATAATGTTCCGGACTGGTACATTAATTCGTGTCTTTTGATTAAATACATGTTCCCTAAGGCCCACGCAGTTGCCTATGCGATGAATGCAGTCAGAGTGGCCTGGTATAAGGTCCATCAGCCGGCAGCCTACTATGCGGTATATTTCACCTGTCGCTGTGATGCCTATGAAATTGAAACGATGCTGCAGGGTAAAGTGGCGATTTATAATCGTTTAAATGAAATACAGGACAAGGCTTCTTCGGGAGTAAAACTGACTAAAAGAGAAGAAGACCTGCAGCTGGTTCTGGAAATCGCTTTAGAGATGTATCTAAGAGGATATCATTTCAACAATATTTCTTTAGAAAAATCCCAGGCAACCCATTTCATTATTGATCCGGATGATGAATTTGGCATAATTCCTGCCTTTACCAGTATTGATGGACTGGGAGAAGCTGTAGCTTATTCCATTGTTGAGCAAAGAGAAAATCAGAAATTTATTTCTAAGGAAGATCTGCTAAAAAGAACATCTGTTAATAACACTCAGCTGGCCAACTTTGAAAGAATGGGTGTATTAGATCATTTAGCTGAAGAAAATCAGTTATCTCTATTTTAAAGAGGAGGGAGAATATGACTTATATCTGGGCTCATAGAGGAGCAAGTGCCTATGCTCCGGAAAACACCTTAGAAGCCTTTAAACTGGCTATTGAACAGAAAGCAGAAGGTATTGAACTGGATGTTCAAATGACCAGAGATGGAGTGGTGGTTGTTACTCACGATGAGAAGATTGACCGGGTTAGTGACCATAAGGGCTTCGTTAAAGATCTGGATTTTGCGGAATTAAGAAAGTATAATTTCAATAACAATAACAACAGCTATCCTTTCTGTCAGATACCAGCCTTAGAAGAGGTATTGAAACTTTTAAAGCCTACTGAACTTACTTTAAACATTGAACTTAAAAACTCCGTTTTTGAATATGAGGGCATGGAGGAAAAAGTCTTAAAACTAGTAAAGGAATATCAGATGGAAGATAGAGTCATCTATTCATCTTTCAATCATTATTCAATATTAAAGATTTTAAAACTTGCCCCTGATGCTATCTGCGGGTTTTTACAAAGTGATAAGATTATCGATATGGCTAAATATGTAAAAAGTCATAATGGCAAATATCTGCATCCAGCCTTCTATCTTCTGCTCGATCAGAATTATCTGAAGGAAGCAATGGATAATGGTCTTTTAATCAATACCTGGACGGTAAATGATCCAATCTATATCTATACTGCTTTAAAAACCAATATCAATGCCATTATTACCAATTATCCTGATAAAGCGATCTTAATAAGAGAAGACTATTTAAAAGAAAAATCGCAGTATATCTAAAATAATGCTTGAATTATTATTTTATATATAGTATTATGAATAAGAGCAAGGAGCGAGAAATCGCTCCTTATATATTGCTTTGGAGGGAAAATGTTAAATATTCAAAAAATTGAAAGTCTAATTCAGCCAATATTGAAAGCCAACAATATTGGCAAATTCAAGATTTCACAAAAATCCGGTAAAAATTCCATCCTGGAAATATGTATCAAAAAGATTGATGGAGAAGTTGATCTGGATGTATGTGAAATTGTTTCCAATCAGATCTCTGATATTCTGGATCAGCATGATGATTCTGACCAGCCTTACATTTTGGATGTCTGTTCATTCGGGGCGGAAGAAGTCTTAGAGAATGAAATTGAAATTAAAAATCATGTTGGAGATTATGTCCATATAGAACTAAGAAATCCTCAGAAGGGTATTGATGCTCTTGATGGAACATTAACCAGTTTTGAAGATAAAGTTTTGAATATAACTTATATGGTGAAAGGCATAAAAAAACAAACAGCCATTGATTACGATAATGTCAGATTAATTAGACTGGCTGTAAAAATATAAAAGGTGAAAGTTATGGATTTAAAGAAAATTGTAAGTGCAATCAGTTCAATTGAGGAAAACAGCAATATTTCCAGTGAGGTTATTGTTGATGCTTTAAGTGAGGGTCTAAAGACAGCTTATTATAGATTTATAGATGTCAAGAAGGATTCGAATTTACCTAAGCCCAAACTGCGAGTAGAAGTTACTAAGAAAGGCGAAATAAAGCTTTATCACATTAAAACTGTTGTTGAAGAAGTTAATGATGATGAGTTGGAATTAGAACTAGATGAAATAGGTGATATTTATCCGGAAGCCAGGCTTGGTGATGAAATCGAACAGGAGGTTAACATTAAAAACTTCGGCAGGAAGGAGATTTCTAACCTGAAGAATGTTTTTACGCAGAAAATCAAAGAAGCGCATAAGAAAAACCTGCTTGATAAATATAAGGACAAAGTCGACGATATAGTTACAGCTGTAGTAGAATCAGTCGAAGATAAGTTCGTCCTGGTTAAAATCGATGATTCAGATCTAGCGCTTCTGGCTCAGAGAGAACAGATTCCTTATGAAAAATACTATGATGGACAAAGACTTAAAGTCATCATCAAAGAAGTAAGTGATAAAACCAAAGGAGCCCCTATAACCGTATCCAGGGCATCTAAGAATCTGGTCAAGAGACTGTTTGAACAGTCAGTTTCTGAAATTTATGATGGAACAGTTGAAATCAAGGGAATTGCCAGAGTAGCAAACAACAGAACCAAAATGGCGGTTTATTCAAAAGATCCTAATGTTGATGCTATTGGATCCTGTATTGGCAATAGAGGTTCGCGAGTTTCTGCGGTTATTTCTGAAATCAGACAGCAGGATAATTCACTTACTCAGGAAAGTATTGATATTATTGAATGGTCAGATGATTATATTGAATATGTAAAAAACGTCATGAAACCGGCCAACATTATTGGCGTGGTTCCAAAAGACGACACTATTCAAATTGTAGTTGAAGATGATCAGCTATCTTTAGCGATTGGGAAAAAGGGAATCAATGCCCAGTTAGCTTCAGAACTGTTAGCTAAGAAAGTTGACATTAAAACGGCTACAGCCTTAGAAGATGCTGGTATTGACTGGCAGGCGGAAATGGCTCAATACATTGCGAAAGAGAAAGAAAAACGTCTAAGAGAGGCAGAAAGAAAAGCAGCAGAACTGGCTAAAGCTGAAGCGGAAAGAAAGGCCAGGGAATTAGAACTGTATCTGCAGCAAAAAGCTCAGGAAGAAGCAGAAAAGGCTCAGGAAGATGTTTCAGAAACTGAAACTTATGAAGAAGAAACTGAAACCATGCCAGAAACTGTCGAAGTGAAGACGGAAATAGCTGTCGAAAAAGCTGAAGAGCAGATTGAGGAAACTGTAAAAGAAACTCAAGAGGAAATTGAACTTCGTAAAGCCAGAATTGCGGCTAGAGCAGCCAAGTATGTTTCGAAATTTGAAAGCCTGGCTGATGCTAAAAAAGACAGCGAAGAAGAAAAGACAACATCAAGAAGAAAAAGGAAAGAGACTAAAGAAGAAATCGAAGAAAGAGAACACAAAGAAAGAATCGAAGAGCTTAAAAAGCAGGAATATGAAATCAAACCAGAATATACTGAGGAAGAACTTGAAGAGTTTGAAAATCCAGATGAGGATTACTGGTATTATGATGACATAGACTTCGATGAATACGAAGAGTTCTACGAAGAGGACTAAGGTGAAAATAAGAAAAGTCCCTATGCGAAAATGTATCATAACCAATGAACGTTTTCCGAAAAAGGAATTGATAAGAGTAGTTAGAACTCCTGAAAACGAAGTTGTTGTCGATTTGACTGGAAAAAAGAATGGCCGTGGCGCCTATCTGCGTAAAGATAAAGCGGTATTCGAACTGGCAAGAAGTAAAAATCTGCTTGCCAGGCATCTGGAATGTGAAGTTCCGGAAACTGTTTATGATGAATTAGATTCATTGTTATAAATTAAAGGAAAGGTGGTGCATTTATGACAAATAAAAAATCGAGTAATAAAAGAAGAAGTAGTAGTAAGAAAAAATACAATCCAAATTATGTCAGAAGAAATGATGCAGCTAAGGATTGTACCTATCAGGAAGGCATCACTGTTAAAGAATTAGCAGAAAAGATTAATAAATCACCGGCTGATATTATTAAATTCTTGTTTATGTTAGGTAAAATGTATACTGTCAATACGTCTTTAGATGATGAAACAATTGAACTTATAGCATTGCAGTATAACATCAACATTACTAAAGAAGAAGTTGTTGATTCAAACTCTTTAGAAGATGATGTGGCGGACGATCCTAAAGATCTGGTATTAAGAGCACCAATTGTTACTATCATGGGACATGTTGACCATGGTAAGACAACTTTACTTGACTTTATCAGAAAAACCAATGTTACAGCCGGGGAATTCGGTGGTATCACTCAGCATATCGGTGCTTATCAGACAACTGTCAATGGTCAGAAGGTCACCTTCCTGGATACTCCTGGGCATGAGGCATTTACTGCTATGCGTTCCAGAGGAGCCAAGATGACGGATATAGTTGTTGTCATTGTAGCAGCGGATGACGGAGTTATGCCTCAGACAAAAGAGGCTATCGACCATGCCCGAGCTGCGGATGTGCCTATCATTATCGCTATCAATAAAATTGACAAACATAATGCCAATGTCGATAGAGTCTATAATGAATTAGCGGATTATGGATTAATACCTGAAGAATGGGGCGGTAACACGATGTTTACTAAAATAAGTGCCACTTCCGGAGAAGGTGTTCAGACACTTTTGGAAATGATACTGTTATTATCAGAAGTGTTAGAACTAAAAGCTAATCCTAATAAACTGGCAACCGGTACCGTGGTTGAAGCTAAACTGGATAGAGGAAGAGGGCCGGTCGCAACCTTACTGGTTCAAAATGGAACTCTTACATCAAGTGACTGTCTGGTTGTCGGTTCAGCGTTCTGCCGCATCAGAAAAATGACTGATGACAAGGGGAAGGAAATCAAGACCGCCAAACCTTCGATGCCAGTGGAAATAATCGGGCTATCTGATGTTCCGGAAGCAGGTGATCATTTTAAGGTATTTGCTGATGAAAAGCGTGCCAGAGCAGTAGCTTCTAACCGTGCACAGGCTAAGATTGAAGTTGAAAGAAGATCAACCGTACTTACACTTGATGATTTAGCGGCTAAAATTAAAGAAGGTGACCTGCAGCAGCTTGATATCATTATAAAAGCTGATGTTGCCGGAAGTGCAGAGGCAGTTCAAAGTTCAATGGAAAAGCTTTCTAATGATGAAGTCAAAATCAGAGTCTTAAGAGCTGCAGCAGGAGCAATTACCGAATCGGATATTATGTTAGCCACCACTTCTAACGCTATCATCTATGGCTTCAATGTGCGACCTAATGCTATTGTTAAACGAATGGCAGAAGAAAATAATATTTCTATTCGTCTTCACAATATAATCTACAAGGCGTTAGAAGAACTTGAATCAATTATGAAGGGGATGCTGGCACCTGTTTATGAAGAGGTTGTTTTGGGACAGGCAACTGTCAGACAGCTCTTTAAAGTCAGCAGAATCGGTACAATCGCCGGCTGTTATGTTGATGATGGCATTATTAAAAACAATGCCGGTGTCCGACTGATTAGAAACGGTGTGGTTATTTATACTGGCCGACTAGGCTCACTGCAGCGTTTTAAGGATAATGTCAAAGAAGTAAAAGCTGGTTATGAATGTGGTTTAACGATTGAAAGATATAACGATATCAAAGTAGACGATGTCATTGAGGCTTTTGAAGACCAGGAAGTGAAGGAATAAAAGATATGACACTTAAAAAAGAACGTTTACAGTCAGAAATTTTCAGACATCTGACGATGATTATCCGTGATGATGTCAAGGACAGTGGTGTTGGCTATGTAACTGTTACTGATGTCATATTGAACAAAGACTGTTCAATTGCCAAAGTGTATGTGACATTCTTAGATAAATATCAGAAAGATGAATATCGTTTAGCCACCTTAAATAAAGCCAAAGGCTTAATAAGAAGCAAACTGGCTAAAAAACTGACTATCCGAAAATGTCCAGAAATCAACTTTGTTTTAGATAAATCTCTTCATAATGCCAATCGCATTGAAGAAATTATCAATGAATTAAATTTAAAGGAAGAGAAATAAAATCTCTTCTTTTTTTTAAGCATATGTTATAATGATTTTGGAGTTATTTTATGAAAAATGATTATATTTTAGGTATTGGAGCCGCAAATATTGATATCAGCGGCAGAAGTAAAAATTCTGTGGTTATGCGTGATTCTAATCCTGGTTTTATGGCTGTTTCTATTGGTGGAGTTACCAGAAACGTTTTAGAAAATCTGGCCAGATTAGGTTATTCAACTAAAATAATTACGGCAATCGGCAATGATTATTACGGGAAAGCTATCAAAGAATATTCAGTAAATGCCGGAATAGATTTTTCTGATGTGTTAACTGTTGAAGATGAAAGTTCCTCTACTTATTTATGTGTTCTGGATGAAAAAGGGGATATGTTTGTCGCAATAAGTGACATGCACATTGTTAATAATATTACTGCTGATTATTTAAGATCGGTTTCTGATGTTATTAAAGAGGCTAGAGTAATGGTGCTTGACCCTTGTCTTTCCGAAGAGGCACTGGACTATTTATGTCATAATTATGCCAATAAGGTAGAGATTTTCTGTGATCCGGTTAGTACCACATATGCTAAAAGAATCAAAAAATATCTACCATATATCCATACAATAAAACCAAATAAACTGGAGCTTTCAATTCTGTCAGATCATCCTACCGATGGTCAGCAGAATAAGATAGAAGCCTGTAAGATTCTTATTGAAAAAGGCGTAAGGCAAGTTTTTGTTTCCCTTGGAAAAGATGGCTGCCTATATTATGATTATCTGGGCAATTGTCTTATAAAAGCTTTTAAAGAGATTGAGATGGTTAATGCCTCGGGTGCCGGTGATTCCTTTATGGCCGGAGTCATCTACGGCTATGTCAATAACTTTGATATCGAGAAAACATTAGATTATGCTTTAGCCGCTGGAGCTATTGCTATCAGCAGTCAAAGTACAATAAATCCAGAAATGGGTATAGAAAAAATTGAAGAAATAATTTCAAAAGAGAGAGGTTAGTATGAATTTAAAGAATTATTTAAGTATTGCAGACGAAGTAGCTTTAGCTATTAAAGAAGGCAGACCGGTGGTTGCTTTGGAATCAACCATCCTGTCACATGGTATGCCTTATCCTGAAAACGTTGAATTTGCAAAGAATGTCGAAATAGTAGTAAGAGAAGCGGGAGCAATACCTGCAACTACAGCCATTATCGATGGCAAACTGAAAGTTGGCTTATCTGCTGATGAATTACAGCTGATGTGCAAGGCCGAAAATATCGGCAAAGTTTCTAGAAGAGATGTTGCAACCTATATTGCGACCAGAAAAAATGGTGCTACAACCGTAGCAACAACAATGATGATTGCTGAAATGGCTGATATTCCTATATTCGCTACTGGTGGTATCGGCGGAGTTCATAGAGGAGCACAGGAGACTATGGATATTTCTGCTGACCTGCAGGAGCTGGCTCATACCAATGTTGCTGTAGTAGGAGCGGGATGTAAATCAATCCTGGATATCGGTTTGACTCTAGAATATCTGGAAACCATGGGAGTACCAGTTTTAGGTTATAGAACTGATGATTTTCCGGCATTCTATACTGTTAAATCAGGTTTTGGTGTGGACTTTAATCTGCCAGATGCGGCAACAGCTGCCAAGATTATGAAAACCAAATGGGATTTGGGCTTAGATGGCGGTATTATGATCGCTAATCCTATCCCTGAAAAATATTCTTTGGATTTCGATGAAATGGAAAAAGTAATTAACAATGCTCTGAAACTAGCGGAGGAAAAAGGCATAAAAGGAAAAGAAACAACACCGTTTCTTTTAGCCAACATTAAAGACATGACTAAGGGAGAATCATTTGCCGCCAACCTGCAATTAGCTTACAATAATGCTAAGGTAGCTGCTGAAATAGCTGTAGAGTATGCAAAACTAAATAAATAGCAGTTCGAAAGAACTGTTTTTTATTTACAGCACTAAATATAAATGGTATATTTTAGTTGAATGAGATTAATTAAATGAATAACAGATAATTAAATAAAAATTATATAGAATATATTCCCTTTTACAATTCACAGTAAGTGTTCTGCTAATTTTTGAAGCTATTTGTTAGCTGAATAACATATATGATTATTACTTAAAGGAGATGAAATCATGAAGAAAACTATTAAACTAATTTTAATTGTTTCTTTTATCTTCATGTCATTAATGGGATGTGAAGAGAAAGAAATACTGCTTGATCCAATTGCTGAAAGTGAACTTGCTGAATATCTGAAGGGTAAAGACCCAGTCTTGGATAATGATGATCTAGCTGGTACTTACACTATCATTTCCAGAACCTGCGATAAGAAGACGGATGATCTGATTGTCAGCTTTGATGGCAGTTCCCAGCTTTATAATTACCAGGCAAGATATCAGGTCAAATCCACAGCTACAAAAGATGGCTGGAAGATTGACAGTTTTGATATTGTGGATAGCGATTATCAGATGAAGGAAATAACTCCAAGCATGCTGATGGATCTGCTGAAAGAGGTTGACAGTAATCTAAGTGATGAATCTGGCGGTACCTACTCCCTGATATCAAAACAGATTAATGATAATATCGTTAATTTTGTTATGAGATATATTTCCTATTGGGGAGACTACGATGCTGAGTATGAAGGTATCGCAAAAATTAAGGATGGCAGGCTTATGCTGGTTGATGTTGAAATAACAGATATAACAAATGCTGAACCCGATCCTGATGTTGATGCTCCGGAAATCACCTTAAGCGATAACTACAATCCATATAAAACTGCTGCAGAATATGGCTATACACCTCCAGCAAAACAGGTTTTTAATACTCTTGAGCAGCGTGTTGCCAACTGTATTGAAAAACATTACTCGTATGGTGTGGTTGTTACTTTTGTCAAAATATTGGATGCCACTGAATTTATTGTCAATTGTGAAGTCCTTTTTGAAAGAAGATATACATATGTATCTGATACCGAGTACTGGAGATATGGTTTATTTGAATTTCCGGAAGGTTTAGTAATAAGCGGATCAGGTAAATATGATTCAGATGTCATTTCTAACTTCGAGGGTGTCTATGTCAACAAGGCCAACGGCAGCTATATCATTATGCATAAAAACTGGAAGTTTGAGCTTCATGAATTCTATCTCGTTGATGGTGAATTCCATGAAGTTGTCCTTAAAGAGTATTATCGTATTAGCAGCACTTCAATGAAGTGGCAGAACAGAAACAAGGTCTTCAAAGCGGTCTGGAGCAATGGAGCTGAACCGGAAAGCTTTGCGGTAACAATTCTATCAATCAATGAAGTAAGGTTGGATGCAGATATATTATCTTCTAAATCAGGAGATACATTCGTTAAAGTTCCATAAGAATGAATTTAATATAGATTATTTAGGAGGGCATAGAATATGAAAAGAATACTAAGATTTATTCTGATTGCTTCTTTTATCTTTATGTCATTAACAGGATGTAAAGATAAGGAAGTGCTTCTTGAACCGATTGCTGAAAGTGCTATTGCAGAATATTTAAAAGGCCGCGATCCGATACTGGAAAATGACGATTTCACCGGTACCTACACCATTGTTTCAAGAACCTGTGACAAGAAAACTGATGATCTGCTTGTCAGCTACAGTGGCAGTTCAGAACTGTATGATTATCAGGCCAGATACCAGGTTAAGTCAACAGCTACTGAAAACGGCTGGGTGATTGACAGCTTCGATATCGTGGACAGTGATTATCAGATTAAAGAAATCAAAACCTCTATGCTGATGGATCTGCTTGAAGGGCTGGATAAAAATGTAACCTCATATATGGGTGGCAGCTATCAGCTGATTTCAAAGGAGGTTAAAGGTGACAGGGTTAAATTTGTGGTTTTATATACTTCTGATGATGAAAAATATAAGGCCCAATATGACGGTGAGGCAATTATTAAAGACGGCAAGCTTGAACTGCAGAAGTTAGTTATAAATACTATCTCTGACGGTGATTCAGGTGGCGATTCGGGAGGAGA
>JARKSP010000015.1 GCA_029974225.1 Erysipelotrichaceae bacterium | reverse complement strand
AATTGTTGAAGATGCTATTAAATTAGCAAAGTATTTTAATATTTCTTTGGAAAATCTCTTGTGTGATGATTTATCTTCTTTTACAAAAAGTTTGCTTAATTCTAAAGATGAATTAAAACTTATAGAACTCTTTAGGAATCTTACTGATGAACAAAAAGAGAAATTGTTTAATTTGTTACAAAATACAACACTTGACGTGGATAAGGACTAACCAATGCCAACCTACAAATCTAAAACCAAGACCAAAGACGGCAGACAGTGGTACTACTCGAAGCAGATAACCGTAAACGGCAGAACAAGAAGATACAGATCCAGACTTTTCGCCACAAAGAGAGAGGCTGAGAAAGCCGAAAGTCTTCTGCTGCTCTCCGCCGATGAGACTGCAGCTGAAAAAGTCACCTTCGGAATTGTCGCCGAAACGCTTCTGAATCAGAAGGAAAGTGTTCTTAAGCCGACCGGCTATAAAAAGCTGCAGCAGCAGGTTGATCATATTCTTTCCGTTCTCGAAGATGTTGAAATTGACAGGATGACCGTTCAGGATTATCAGCGGCTGAGAAAATATCTAGACGGCAGAGACTTTTCGGTTTCCTACAAAAACAACATTTTAGTAACTTTAAAATCACTTTGTAAGTTCGCCGATCTTTATTTCAACGTAAAAACAAATATTCCTGACAGGTTCGAAAGATATGCGGACAAGTCGGCTGTGAGACAGGAGATGAACTTCTACACATTCGAGGAGTTTACCCAGTTTATATCTGCTGTCGATGATTTAAGATTCCGGACGTTCTTCATTCTGCTTTTTTACAACGGGCTCAGATCCGGCGAGGCAAACGCCCTTTTATGGTCTGATATTGACTTTAAAGCAAAGGAAGTCAGAATAAACAAGACAGTCACAACTAAAATGAGAGATGGCCAGGGAAACTACCTGGTTACCACTCCTAAGACAAAAGGCAGTGTCAGAACCCTGCCTCTTGCAAACGTGCCTCTAAACGCCTTGAAAACGCTTAAAGAATATTATTCCACATATGATGGATTCAGTGATAACTGGTATGTTTTCGGCGGATTAAGGGCAATGCCGGAAAGCAATATTCAGAAGGCCAAGAACAAATATGTCCGGCTGTCCGGAGTTAAGAATATCCGCATTCATGATCTGAGGCACTCCTGCGCCTCGCTTCTGATAAACCACGGAGCCAACATCACTCTGGTCAGTAAATATCTGGGGCATTCGACAATATCAATGACACTGGATATTTATTCGCATTTCTACAAGTCGAAGATGGATGAGCTGATCGATTCACTGGACGGTTTAGGTACACTTTAGGTACATATAATTTGGAACGAGGTACCGGCATCAGCCGTTTAAAGCCACTTACAGCCCTATAAAACCCTTATAAACCACTGTTAACCGCTATGAACCGACTAAAATCTGCTCCCTCCATCCGCACCATACCGTAAAACTGAATGATCTATTACAATCATTCTTTTTTATCGATTAATGCATACACTATTTTTAGCCATGCAAAAAGTATGCTATAATACATAAGCGACTGCAAGTGTCAGTTACGACATTTGATGCGGAAAGGAAAAATGATATGGAATTACCTATTATTAAAGAAATTGCATCCCAGCTTAAGGTTGCTTCAAAACAGATTGAAGCTACCTTAGAGATTTTAAAGGAAGGTGGAACGGTACCTTTCATTGCCAGATATCGAAAAGATGCAACTGGCGGACTTGATGAAGAACAGATTCTTTTTATTGAGAAACAGTATAAATACCAGATTAATCTACAGGAAAGAAAGTTAGCTGTCATAAATCTGATTGAACAGCAGGGTAAACTAACTGATGAGATTAAAAAATCGATTATGGATTGTGAAAAACTGTCTCAGGTAGAAGACTTATACCAGCCATACAAACAGAAAAAGAAAACCCGAGCGGCAACCGCCATCAAAAACGGCCTGCAGCCGCTGGCTGATTATATTCTGTCACTGCCAGAAGAAGACAATTTAAATGAGGTCGCTGGACAGTACATCAATGAAAATGTTAAAACTGTTGAAGAAGCTATTGCGGGAGCCAGTGATATAATCGCAGAAATCGTATCTGATAATGCTAAATTACGCTGGTCTTTTAAAGATCAGATCTTCGATGCAGGCTCTTTGGAAACCAAGAAAAAATATGACGCTGTTGATGAAAAGAAGGTCTATGAAATGTACTATGACCGCACGGAAAAAATCACTTCTCTGGCTGATCATCGTATTATGGCAATCAACCGGGCTGAAAAAGAAAAAGTAATTACTGTAAAATTCATTTACGATTTAGAAAATATTCAGAATCAGGCTTTTACAGCCTACTGCGATAAAGAATGTGCGGTTGAAAATGTCATCAAAGCCGCAGTAGCTGACGGATGCAGCAGATTGTTTTTACCATCGATTGAAAATGAAATCCGTTCAGATTTATCAGAAAGAGCTCATAACAACTCGATTGAAGTCTTTTCCATGAACCTGGAAAAGCTGCTGTCACAGCCACCGCTAAAAGGTCGCGTTGTCCTAGGTTTTGACCCAGGATACTATAACGGCTGCAAACTGGCGGTTTTAGATGCTACCGGAAAAATGCTGGCTGTCAGAAAAGTCTTCCCATTTTCTAAAAAAGGTGGCGACTTAGAACAGACCAAAAAAGTTATCCTGGACTTAATCAACAGATATAAAGTAAAGATTGTCGCTATTGGTAACGGTACCGCTTCTAGAGAATCTGAAAAACTGGTAGCGGAAATAATTGAAGAAAATAAACTTGATGTTGCCTATGCCATTGTTTCTGAAGCCGGTGCTTCAGTCTGGTCAGCGCAGGAAGAAGCCAGAAATGAATTCCCCGATCTGGCTGTTGAAGACAGATCGGCTATCTCTATTGGCCGTAGACTGTTAGACCCATTATCAGAGCTGATTAAAATTGACCCTAAATCCATTGGTGTCGGTCAATATCAACACGACCTGCCGGAAAAAGCCTTATCCGAAAGACTGCAGGAAGCAACAATGAAAATCGTTAACCGTGTTGGCGCAGATGTCAATACCGCTTCAATAGAACTGCTGACCCACATCTCCGGTTTAAATGCCGGAGTTGCCAAAGAGATCGTCAATCACCGTAATGAAAATGGTAAATTCACTAATCGTAACCAGCTTCTTAACGTTAAAAGATTAGGACCTAAATCATATACACAATGTGCCGGTTTCTTAAGAATTATTGATGGTGAAGAACCATTGGATGCTACCAACATTCACCCTGAATCATATGCTGATGCCAAAAAGCTGATGAAGGTTTGTGGCATTAAAGAGTTAGGTCAGCCAGATATCAGTTTTCCTAAAGACAAAATGGAAACGCTGAACATTGAACCATACACTCTGAAAGACATTCAGGAAGCTATCAAGGCACCTTTAAGAGACTATCGTGAACAGTTTGAGGGAGCAATTCTAAAATCAGATGTCTTGGAAATTTCCGACTTACATGTCGGCGATAAATTAGATGGTACGGTTAGAAACGTCGTTGACTTTGGAGCCTTTGTGGACATCGGCCTGCATGAAGATGGTTTAGTTCATATCTCAAGAATGTCAATGTCTAAGATTAATCATCCAAGTGATGTTGTTGCAGTAAATGACATCGTTCAGGTTTATGTCTATGATATCGATCTGGTTAAATCACGCGTTCAGCTTTCTTTGCTACCTTTAGATAAACTGGCAGAAAGAGAAAATCAGAATAGGAAAGCCTTCAAAGACCGCAAAAAAAGCCATAATAAAAAACCTGTTAAAACTGAAAAGCAGAAACAGGATGAAGCAATGAAACGTCTTCTGGAAAGATTTGGAAAAGATTACTAAAACAAACAAAGCATCGCGATTTACGATGCTTTCATTTTAGACAGATAGAATTCAGTTGTTATCATTATAGAAGGCGCATAATCTATCCAGAATTGTATCACTTATTTCTTCATGTATTTCTTTAATTGTTAATAACAATTCCAAATCGGTCTGATGATTATTTACTGCTATTTCCAATTTCCTTAAGGATAAAGACACATCATCTGTCAGATTGATTATTCTGCTGATATAGTAACGTAACAGGTTATAATTATCCTTCTTTTGAAGACTGTAAATTATTTTTCCTAGTCTGATTTTTTGCTGGTCATTAATTCTTTCCATATAACTATCCTCTCCTCACTTAAATTTTAGCACTTGTAAGTTATTAACTATGGGTAAATATTTACGCTTTAAAAATAACTTACTTAGATTTAAGAATGCAAGCAACAAAGACTGCCATTCCTGAGCAGTCTTGTTTGTCTTTTGGTATAGATCAATAGCAACCTGGCCGTCAGTTCTATCGTAGGGAAGTATCAGACTCCTGGTGGGTGTTTGCCTTCCTTTTTTTGACATACTGCACCACCTTTATATAAAATTTGCTATCAGATCGGTTGCCATGTTTTCTTTGATGTATTCAAGCACTTTCCCCATATACTCATCACCTTTCAGGTAATGAATGCCCTTAGGTGTTATCTGGCAGGCTGATAACTGGTCTTTGATGTAATAACCATTTCCTACCTCAATGTCTGTGATTCCTTTTATATATTCTGCACTGGCCAGATTCTCAATGATATACAGCCAGTAATCGTGATGGATGTTAAATAAGGCACCATCACACAGCAGATACTCCTTTTCTGGGTTTTCACCTTTTTTAAGGCAGCTGTACAGATATGCCAGTATCTTATATACGATTACATGATAATCATCTTTTGCCATAATATCATCCTTTCCAAATAAAAACCGCTTTATTCAGCGGTTAGTTTAATCACAGTTTATAGCCATTTCTGGTCGCATTCTTCGGCTTCCATTGATTTCTTTACAAAAATTGCTACAAATTCATCCCATTGTTCTTTTGATAATTTTTTTGCCAGTTCATCAGAGGCGGTGAAAAAAGCAACACCTAATTGATGCTTATTCATATCTTTTTTAAAAATTTCTTCACATAACTTTTTAATCATAAAGATTTCCCCCTTGTACTTCCCATTTAAAATACCTTGTCAATCTGTAAAATGCTTCTTTTTCTAAAATATATGTTTTTTCTCTGGGATTGTATTCTGTTAGTTCAAACTTCAAATCGTTAACAACATCCGTATAAATCGTTGAATATATTTCTCTTATTTCTTTTTCATTTGCTTTAATACCTTTGCCAATAGATATTATATAAACATCACCAAATTAATGTTGCCTGAAGATACTCTATCTATAGACAAACGAGTTAAATCCTGAAGAGATAACAAGGAACAATTGGTATGACTATGTAATAATTGTATATCATTTCCCTTTATGTTTTCAAGTGTAAAATATACTCTCTCATATATACCCGATGTATAAGGCCCTTTAACAATTTTCCCGTCAGCAAAAATAACCATATGCTCAAATCCAGTTTTTTTAGTATTTTCAAAAAGTTCAATAAGTGCATTTCTTTGCAATTCACTTAAATCCAGTGGCAAATAATCCGCAAACTCATCTTCTAAATCCTTTGGTTTGGCAATATCCAAATCTTTCATTCTCAATTCAAGCAGTTTTTCTCTTGTTTTGCTACTTAAATTAACTTTGTTCTGACTGGCAAGTTCTAATCTTTTTTGTAGCTCTTCATTATCAACTGGTTTTTTAGTTCTGACATCAACCGCCTTACCTTTTCTGAGAGCGTAAACTATCAGATGCTTCTTTTCACTCTATACATAACCTTACAAATTATTTTGTCAATATTAGCTTTCCCAAATAAAAACCGCTTTATTCAGCGGTTACGTTAATCTGTAATCGAAAGTTGCTAATGACTGATATAAGTCATTGTTTCTGGGTAATCCCCTTTTTTAAGTTTTTCGATATATTTAACTAAAACTTTTTTTATATACATCCTTGAATAATCTTCATTATTAGAATGTATGATTGAATATTTAGAAATATCTTTTGTAGGTATTCTTAAAAGGTTATTCATTGCGTTTAAAGAATTACCGTATTTATAAATTACAACATTTTCGTTTTTGCTTTCTAATTTACAATAAATCATCTTCTTCTCCTTCATCACCGAACATTTCAAATATAACATTTTCCCAATTATATTTTTCATTTGCTTTA
>JARKSP010000013.1 GCA_029974225.1 Erysipelotrichaceae bacterium | reverse complement strand
TAAATATTATTATGATTATTAAATTAACGTGAGTTCGACATAAGAAAATTATGTAAACTATTGATTGTTAATAAAATAATATTAAATTGTTAGTATTTATTTGATATACAATGTATTATAAAAAGGATTCTTTCCAAATTTGTAGTGCAAACCAACAAAGAAAGGAAAGAATCCATGAAAAATCCTGAAAACAAACTTATAGAAATTTTTTGTCATATCGATGATTTTAACCAAGTATTCATCAAAGAGTTACAAACACATCAGCTCACTGATGGGACCCGGAAGCGGATCAAGCCATGTGGTCTTGATGAGAGCGAAGTAATGACCAATGTAATTTACTTTCATTTAATGCGTTACAGAGACTTCAAACATTACTGTCTTTATCACCTGTGTGACCATATGCTTATTCCTTCTTGCCAAAGAAACCATCCCTTAACCTGGAAATTACTAATGAATCAATGGCTTTATATTTTTAGCTTTATGCCGAACTCACGTTATTTTAATATTCGAAAAACCTAATTTATCCCTCCTGTTTTTTGCTTTACCCAACTTGTGGCCTGGTACATCTTACAGTTAACCGTAACAATCCTAATTGATATCTGTTGGGCGCAGGATGATCTGCTGGCAGACCATTTTCTATATGTGGATAGCAAGATGAAAGCGGTGAAAGAATCCTCGATGAGTGATCATTTCTGCCATCGGTATGAAGAGGAAAATACATATGCATCTGTGCAGCAAACCTATCCAGAGTGCACAAGAAAAATACAAAGCCATGGATGGCAAATCTATGCCTTTTTACAGAAAAAAATTTGTGCTTTCAGAAAGTTGAAACATGAATGCATGTAAAGCTGAACATAAGACACTTATGTTTTATATACTCAAGTTAGGTTAAGATTTGTTGAAAACAAATAAACAGACTGGTTTACGAAATATAAGGTTTATATCTCCTCCCTGACTGACTGAAAACTATCACTCTCCCCAGATAATCTCCTTTATTGCAGGATCGCTTTTTAGCTCGTTTACCAGAGCTTCCAGAATTTTCAGATCCGCCTTGTCAAACGTCATATGGAAGACAATTCCTTCTTCGCTTTTATCAATTGAAAAAGTATCAATCTTCAGATCATCGTCTTCAAGGAGATCCTTGATAAGTTTCGTATTTCCCGTGACAATTTTCAGGGATCTCTTGTTGAATTTCCTGGAAAAAGCACGTTCAAACGGTTTTATGGCCCAGAGGATGAGCAATGCTATGATTGTGGTGGCTCCGGCTGCAAAATAAAGTCCGCCCCCTGTTGCAAGACCGATAGCGGCAACAGCCCACAGGCCGGCTGCCGTGGTAAGACCATGAACCACTCCCTGCCTTGAAAACAATATGGTGCCGGCGCCAATGAAACCTATACCTGATACCACCTGGGCGGCAACTCTTGAAGGATCAAGTGCAACATGCTCTGTTCCCAGTATATCGGAAAATCCGAAAGAGGAAACAATCATTATCAAACTGGAAGCAACGCAAACCATCATATGGGTTCTAAGTCCCGCCGTCCAGTTTTTCCTTTCCCTTTCCAGGCCAATGAGTGCTCCAAACAAGGAGGCCAGGGATAAACGAATCAATATTTCACTCCAGCTGATCATTTATATTACTCTTTAAAACGCTTTGTTCAAAGCAGGTATTGCCGCCGTGTTCTGTTTTTTTACACTAGAACCCTGAAACAGCCGGTTGAGACTGTACAGCACAGCATGCAAAGATTAGCATATAACGTGAAAGGTACAGAATCATCCAGACGCTTTTAATCAGGAAACCGGAAACAGGGATCATCTTTCAGAATGGTATGCATGTCTGCAAAATCCGTTTGCCGTTTTAGTCAGGGAACAGTCTTAAAATCAAGGTAACAAATATTAGCGTTCAACGTAAAAGGATCAATGTAAAATCCTTTAAATGGTTAATATCAGATTATTGCATTACAATCATCAGACACTTTCAGTGATTTTTGAAAAATCAAAAAATATAATTCCGGATTTAATATTGAAAATTATTATTTATCAATTTAAAACACATTGATTATGAAAAAGATATTGTTTATCTCAATGGCTCTTTCTGTTCTTTTGCTGAATGGCTGCAAGAAAGAGGAAACAGGACTCTCCGA
>JARKSP010000009.1 GCA_029974225.1 Erysipelotrichaceae bacterium | reverse complement strand
AAGCTGTTAACAGTCACTCTGGAAAAACTGCAGCAGTTAAATGTTAATACTCATTATAAGTTCAGATATCCAAAAATTGAAATCAGCCAGATGATCACGATAGATAATGATTACTTAACCATTGACTCTTACGATAATGATACCTTGACTATAAAATATAACCTCTTTGATTACATTTATGATTATTATAAGTTTATCTATGAAAACAGCGATGAAAGCTACTATATTTATAAAACCATTGAAAAATATGGGCTGGATAATTATGTGGAATCGAATTATCCATATGTGGTTGCTGAATTAGAAGACTATGGTATTGAAATCAGATAGCCAATCAGATTTGTAATAGAGACCTTTAAACCAGTTGTTAAAAATGAAGATTTGTGCTGACAGAATATGCAATTTTTTTACATATTTTTAATATTGTCTGAGTAATGTATAATATAGGTGGTGATTATATGAAGATAAAAATTAAAGGGCCGGCAATGGAACCTGTAATGATGGAATTTCCTTCTGATATGAAGGCTGAGGAAATTTTAAATTTAGTTAAAGATAAAATGCCATATCCGATATACGGCTGCAAAGTAGACAATTCCTATCGCGGTCTGCTGCACAATGTACATAGGGATTGCGTAGTAGAATTTCTAGATATCAGAACTTCGGCTATCTGGTATGTGTATCAGAACTCACTTATTCTGCTGTTCATCAAGGCAGTTCACGATGTATTAGGTAAATCGGTTTTAGTCAATGTTAACAACTCTTTAAGTAAGGGTGTTTTTATCACGATGAATAAAAATACTGATCAGAAGACCCTTAATCTGATTGAGCAGCAGATGAATGAGCTGGTTAAAAAAGATATACCAATTATTAAACAGCATATGTCCAGAGCTAAAGCTATTGAACTGGCAAAAAAACTGAAACAGAAAGAAACCTGCCGCCTTCTGGAGAGCATTCCTTCACTGAGCAATGTTGAGATTTATTCGCTGGATGACGAAGTGGAAATCTTCTATAACTTTCTGGTTCCTTCAACCGGCTATCTGACAATGTTTGAGTTAAGGAATTATAAAAACGGACTGCTGTTGAGATTTCCTCATCAAAGCAATCCGCTGGCTATTCCGAAGTTTGAAGAACAGAATACCCTGTATAAGGCTTTCTCTGAAGTAAACAAGTGGGGACAGCTGACCGGCACCAATTATGTTTCGGATTTAAATGAACAGATTCTGACTAAGGGATTAAAAGATATGTATCTGATGCAGGAAGCTCTGCATGAAAAAAGAATTTCTGCTATTGCAGATGACATTCTAAAAAGCAAAAAAAGAATTGTCCTGATTTGCGGTCCTAGCAGCAGCGGTAAAACTTCTTTTGCTAATCGATTAAGTATTCAGCTTAAGGTTAACGGTCTAAACACCTTATGTCTGGGAACTGATGACTATTTTGTCAATCGCAGTCAGACACCATTAGATGAAAACGGTCAGAAAGATTACGAAAGTCTGAAAGCTGTTGATATCAGGCTGTTTACTGCGGATATTCAGAAGCTGCTGGATGGTAAAGAAGTAGATTTGCCATATTATGATTTCACCAAAGGAGAAAAGATATTTGGCACCAAGTTTACCAGGATTGACAGAAGGCATATCGTTATCATCGAGGGAATTCATGCCTTAAATGAAAAGCTGACAGAGGGAATTGATGATAATGAGAAGTTTAAGATTTATATTTCACCGTTTTCGCCGATAAGCATTGACCACCACAACCGCATTCCGACAACTGACTGTCGAATGCTGAGAAGAATGGTCAGAGACTATCAGTTTAGAGACCGCAGTGTCAAACAGACCATTGCTGAGTGGCCAAAGGTCAGAGCCGGAGAAGAAAAAAATATCTTCCCTTACAGCAATCATGCGGATGTTTTCTTCAATTCTAACTGTATATATGAGTTTTCAGTGCTTAAAAAATACGCTGAGCCGCTTTTGAAAGAAGTGAAACCAGATGAAGAGGAATATGCTGAAGCACAAAGAATGTTATCATTTTTAAGATTCTTTGATGTTGCCAATGATGATGAAAAAATTGTCAACAACTCAATTATCAGAGAGTTTATCGGCGGGTCTATTCTGGTGCATTAGAAAAGTGGAAAGGAAATGTAATATATTATGTTTAAAGATGTAGTGCTGAACTATTATCGCAAAGAAAATGATCTGTCCTGCTCTGAGGCAATGATTAAAGCCGGCAATGACTACTTTAATTTAAATATGGCTGAAGACTGTTTTAAAGCCTATAGCGGCTTTTCCGGGGGCATGTATGGTAATTGTACCTGTGGGGCTATAACCAGTGCGGTAGCGATTTTATCAATACTATATGTTGACGAAAGAGCTCATACATCAGCTCTGATGAAGAAAAAAGTATCCCGATTCACTGAATTATATCGTAGTGAACTGTCAGCCACAGAATGTGGTCGGTTAAGAGAATTGCATCACAATCCGGAAATCAGATGTCAGAAAATGATGGCTGTAGCGGCAGAGCTGCTGGAAAAAGTAATAAACGAAAAAATGGACTATTAATAAACATAGTCCTTTTATATTATATTTTCATCTATTTGTTTTTGTGGTAGAATTAGATAGTTATAGAATTTCTAAAAGGGGATGCCATGCATAAAAAATCGCGTAATATCAGAAATTTTAATTATAAAAAAATAGGTCTAATGGCTTTAGATGCTTTTTCTGTGATTCTGTCGATGATTGGTGCGCTGATTTTAAGAAGTAATGGTCTTATCAATCCGATTTTTCTGGAACGTCTGGCAAGAGTGGGAGCCCTGATTGTTTTTTTTGATATCGTTATTTTCTATTATAAAAGTTTTTATCATTCTTTATGGGAATATGCTTCAATTCATGAGCTGACTAACATTGTTGTTGGAACCTTATTCGCTTCAATAATGAATATTGTTATTTTTGAGCTGACCTTTAACTCAATGCCTAGAAGCTGCTATTTCATTTTCTTTATGATATTGACAATGCTGGTCGGCGGATACAGGTTCATCTACCGTTACTTTGTCACAGATTTTCTGACAAACAGGAATGAAAATGAATATACCAGTCATGTAATGATTGTCGGAGCCGGAAATGCCGGAGAAATCATTGCCAGGGAAATATTTACTTCCAAAGAAATAAATAAGAAGGTGGTCTGTTTTATTGATGATGATCCCGATAAGAAAGGTCAGCTGCTGCATAATGTAATAATATACGGCGGCCGCTACAGCATCATTGAGGCTGTGGAAAAGTTTAACGTTGATGAGATATATGTGGCTATTCCCAGCGCTTCAAATGAACAGCTGATTGAAATACTGAATATCTGTAATGAAACAAAGAAACATACTGAAGTTCTACCAGGTATTTTTCAGTTGGTTAACAAGGATATCAAACTTTCCGATTTGAAAGAAGTGGAGATTGAGGACCTGCTGGAAAGATCGCCAATTGAAGTTAATCTGGACGAAATAATGGATTACATCAACTATAAGACGGTTCTGGTAACTGGCGGAGGAGGTTCTATCGGTTCAGAGCTATGTCGTCAGATTGCGAAAAACAATCCTAAGAAACTTATAATTTTAGATATTTACGAAAACAATGTTTATGATATTCAGATAGAACTGAAGAGAGATTATCCTTATCTGGAACTGCATGCGATGATAGCTTCAGTAAGAGATGAAGGAAAAATTGACCGGGTTTTCCAGGAGCACAAACCAGATATTGTTTATCATGCTGCAGCGCATAAGCATGTTCCGCTGATGGAAGATGCTCCAAATGAAGCGGTTAAGAACAATGTCTTCGGGACCTATAATGTTGCGGAGGCCTGTTACAAGTATGAAGTTGAAAAGATGGTCTTGATTTCAACTGATAAGGCGGTAAACCCTACCAATATTATGGGAGCAACCAAAAGAATATGTGAAATGATTATTCAGGCTTTTGACAACAAGTCAACAAAAACAGAATTTGTTGCGGTTAGATTTGGCAATGTTTTAGGTTCCAGCGGTTCGGTTGTCAACCTCTTTAAACAGCAGATTGCCAAAGGTGGCCCCGTTACTGTGACTGATCCAAACATTATCAGATATTTTATGACCATTCCTGAAGCAGTTTCGCTGGTTTTACAGGCAGGATACTATGCTAAGGGTGGAGAAATATTTATCTTTGATATGGGAAAACCAGTTAAAATTCTGGATATGGCTAAAAAACTTATCAGACTGTCAGGATATGAGCCTGATAGAGATATAAAAATAGAATTTATCGGTTTAAGACCCGGAGAGAAACTTTACGAAGAACTTTTAATGGCTGAAGAAGGTCTTCAGGAAACGCCAAATCATCTCATTCATATCGGTAAACCGATTGAAATGGACTATGAAAAATTTTTTAAACAGCTATGCGAACTTAAGAAATTAGCTTACGAGGAAACAGATTCTGTCAAAAAAGCAGTCAGGGAACTTGTACCTACCTATGTAGAAAAGAAGGGAAGTTAAGACTATGAAGATCAAACCATTTGAGAAAAGAATATATTTATCGTCTCCAACAATGCATGGCGAAGAATTAAAGTATATGGTTGAAGCCTATGAAACAAACTGGATGTCGACAGTCGGTGAGAATATCAATCAGGTTGAAAAAATAACCTGCGAAACCGTTGGCTGTAAATATGCAGTGGCTCTGGTAAATGGCACCTCAGCATTGCATCTGGCAATGAAACTGGCAGCCATTAAGCCGGGCGAAAAGGTTTTCTGTTCGGATATGACTTTTGCGGCAACTCTAAATCCGGTTGTTTATGAGGGAGGAGTACCTGTCTTTATCGATACTGAAAGAGATACCTGGAATATGTGTCCGATAGCTCTGGAAAAAGCCTTTGAAATCTATCCAGAGGTAAGAGTGGTGGTAGTTGCCAATTTATATGGAACTCCTGCAAAATTAAATGAAATAAAAGAAATCTGTACCAGGCATAAGGCTATACTGATAGAAGATGCTGCAGAATCACTAGGTGCTGTATATGACGGCAGACAGACAGGAACTTTTGGCGATTATAATGTCATTTCCTTTAATGGCAACAAGATTATCACCGGTTCCAGTGGCGGAATGCTGTTAACGGATGATTTAAATGCTGCCAACAAAGTTCGTAAATGGTCAACTCAGGCCAGAGAAAACGCTCCCTGGTATCAGCATGAAGAAGTTGGCTACAACTACAGAATGAGCAATGTTATTGCCGGTGTCGTCAGAGGACAGTATCCATATCTGAAAAAACACATTGCGCAGAAAAAAGCAATTTATATGAGATATAAAGAAGGTTTCAAAGATTTGCCGGTTACGATGAATCCTTATGATGAATCAATAATGGAACCTAACTTCTGGTTAAGCTGTCTGCTTATTGATGAAGACGCAATGAGCAAACAGGTCAGGGGCGATAAAGATGTCTGTTATCTGTCTGAACCCGGCAAAACCTGTCCAAGTGAAATACTGGATGAACTGGCTAAGTACAATGCTGAAGGCAGGCCTATCTGGAAACCGATGCATTTACAGCCTGTTTATCGAAATAATCCCTTCATTACAGTAGAAGGCAGTGGAAGAGCTACTAGTAATGCCTATATTGCCGGTGATTCAATTGATGTGGGGGCAGATATTTTTCAGCGTGGTTTATGTTTGCCTTCAGATAATAAGATGACTCCCCAGCAGCAGGATATCATCATTGAAATAGTAAAAGGATGTTTTAGATAATATGCACAAAAAAGGTTTTTATGAAAGGTTTATTAAAAGACCACAGGATTTTTTGTGTGCTTTACTGGCTTTAATAGTGCTTAGTCCTCTTCTGGCGGTTATGATTTTCCTTGTTAGGGTCATAATGGGGCCTCCTGTTTTTTTTACTCAGGAGCGTCCGGGTAAGGATGGCAAGATATTTAGACTCTATAAGCTTAGAACTATGACCGATCAAAGAGATGAAAACGGAAAACTGCTGCCTGATGAAAAAAGGTTGACCAGGTTCGGCAGGTTTATTCGTTCAACCAGCATGGATGAACTGCCAGCTTTGGTTAATGTTATAAAAGGAGATATGTCACTGGTTGGACCACGTCCTTTATTAGTCAGGTACCTGGAAAGATATGATGACTTTCAGGCTAGAAGACATGAAGTTAGACCGGGTTTTACCGGACTGGCTCAAATTAATGGCCGAAACACTTTATCATGGGAGGAAAAATTCAACCTTGATGTTGAATATGTTGATAACATAACGTTTTTGCAGGATTGGAAGATAATTCTAAAAACTGTGGTGATTGTTTTTAAAAGGGAAGGCATCAATTCACCTTCTTCTATGACTATGGAAGAGTTTATGGGATCAGCTAAAAAGTAAGGAGTATAACGGAAATGAAAATTCTATTTATTACACTTGTTGACTTCCGCTCAATTGACGATAAAAACCTGTATGCCGACCTGATGAGAGAATTCGCGAAAAAGGGTCATGATGTATTTATTGTTTCCCCTTTTGAAAGCAGATTTAAAATTGAAAAAGAAATGATTATAGAAAAAACTGCCGGCAGTGAAAAGCAGTCAACGATTTTAAAAGTAAAAATCGGCAATATTCAGAAGACCAATATCATTGAAAAAGGAATATCCACCATTCTGGTTGAATATCAGATTCTGGCCGCAGTAAAAAAACATTTTAAGGATATTCGTTTTGATTTGGTTTTATACTCGACTCCGCCAATAACCATTGTCAAGCCCATCAGCTTTATCAGAAAAAGAGATAAGGCCAAAACTTTTTTAATGCTTAAGGATATCTTCCCTCAGAATGCCATTGATTTAGGAATGCTGACAACTACAGGCTTAAAGGGAATTCTATCTAAAATGTTTAGAAATAAAGAAAAGAAGCTGTATCAGATTTCCGATTATATTGGGTGCATGTCTCAGGCTAATGTTGACTTTCTGCTTAAGCATAACCCTCAAATAGCAGAAAATAAAGTTTCTATCTGTCCTAACGGAATAGAAGTGCTGGAATCAATGCCGGATGAAGATCGAAAGAAGGAGCTTAGAAAGAAATATGGCTTATCGACAGATAAAACGGTTTTTGTTTATGGCGGTAATCTGGGAAAGCCACAGGGAATACCGTTTATCATTGAGTGTCTAAAGCAGGAAGCGAATAATGAAGAAGCGGAGTTTCTGATTGTAGGATCAGGCACTGAATTTGAAAAGCTGAACGCCTATATAAAAGAGAACAGTCCAGCCAATGTCAGGCTTTTAAGCGCTTTGCCAAAAGAAGACTATGAGCAGCTGGTTAGTGCCTGTGATGTGGGTCTGATATTCTTAGATTATCGTTTTACAATTCCGAATTTTCCAAGCCGTTTATTATCTTATATGCAGAGCAGGATACCGGTTTTAGCAGCTACAGACAAAGCTACTGATATCGGAAAGATTATCGAGCAAGGAAATTTTGGCTTATCCTGCAGCAGTGATGATGTAAAACAGTTTTCACATTGTATTGAGAGATTTGTTAAAAGTGATAATCTTAAAAAGTTAGGAGAAAACGGCTATCAGTATCTGCTGGAAAATTATACTGTCAGCAATGTCTACGCCAGTATTGTTGAAGTTTTATAAAACTGATATCAGCTAAATAATCAGAAATGGATAGAATTTTTCGGTATTAAGGGTTTAATTTTTGATAACCTGATGAAATTTTTGAAAGCCAGTATCATAAACAGGTATTGGCTTTTGTAATCTGATAATCAGAAATCGTTTTTATCAAGAATCCTGGTTTTATAAATGCTATGTTGAAAATGTAAACAACGGGTAAAATTTTGCGGCAAAGAACCATTTGCTGATTAAAAGGGATAATTTATGTTTGCAAAAACAGTTTAACGAGTGCATTATTAAATTGATAGTAGCAATATGTTAGGGTTTTAAATGAGAAATAGGTTATCAATCAAAGGATAACTTTCTGGAAAAGGAGCAATTATGTCAGAGAATGCAAATCAGCTTCCTCTATATGAAACAAGAGGAGTGGTGATACCTGGTCGCGGTGTGGGCAAATCAATAGGGATACCGACGGCAAATTTAAAAATTGAAGATGAGGATAGACTTCCAGAGCCGGGAGTGTATATATCGAGAATTTTTCTTGCCGGGCAGACCCTTTATGGTGTTACCCACATAGGTGCACGTCCAACCTTTGATGACAGTAAAGAGGTCTCGTTTGAGACCCACATTCTTGATTTTGACAGAAACATATATGGATGTGAAATGCAGATACAGCTATTTCTTAAAATACGTCTGCCTCAGAAGTTTGATGATGTATCTTCTCTTTTGCGGCAGATCAAGCAGGATAGTCTGCTGGCTAAAGAATACTGGGGTCTAGAATAATTGATTGCTTTTTATCAAGCCCGCAAATATCAGAATGATATCGGAAATATACATGAACTCTATAAATGAAGGAGTTTACATAACGCTATACTAAAATTGAAAAGGAGTGATTTTATGAAGATGTACGTTCAACAGAAGGTTTTCAGATTAGCAGATGAGTTTAATGTTTATGGAGAAAACAAGGAGCCCTTATATTCTGTTTACGGCAAATTTTTTTCTTTCGGCAAGCAACTGAGCATTCGTGATAACACTGAAATGGAAGTTGCTTTTTTAAAGCAGGAAGTATTTTCTTTCCTGGCAAAATTTTATTTCTATATTGATGGTGCGGTGGTAGCAGAAATGGAAAGAAAACTTTCATTGTTCCGTCCTAATTATTATATTAAAGGACTGGATTGGGAATGTAAGGGAGATTTCTGGGCTCACAATTATCAGATAGTTCATGATGGCGAGATTATTGCTACAATAAAAAAAGAATGGCTATCCTGGGGTGATTTCTATACCATTGATGTAATTGATGAAATTAACAGTTTAGAAGTATTGATGGTCTGTCTAGCAATCGATGTCAGCTTACAGATGGACAGTGTTGCCGCTAATACCGCCAGCGCCAGCAATAACTAATGGAGAAAAAGACTAACATGGCAGAATTAATGTTTTTCGTTGTTCCTGTCTTTGTTCTTTCTGTTTTTTTCTATGTTTTTTATTCCATAATCAAACAGAAGATAGAAGATGACAGATCGCCGGTTTTAAGAGTGGAAGCGACAGTGCTTACTAAAAGAGTAAATGTTTCAACCAGTAATCATCACCATAGTCACGGCACAGGAAACAATCGTCTCCATAGCTCAACAAGTACAAGATACTATGTGACTTTTGAGTTTGCCGGTGGGGAAAGAAAAGAGTTTATTGTTAGAGGAGATGAATATGGTCTGCTGGTGGAAAGAGATTATGGTTATTTAACATATCAGGGCAGCAGATTTAAAGGTTTTGAGATTGTATCTTAACAGTTCTACTTGTTAGTTTTGGATTAATAAACTAAAATAGATATGTTAACTAAAAAGGAGAAGGGGTTATGAAAAAGATTTTACAATTACTATTAGTGGTATTAATGGTCTTACCTTTTTTTGGCTGTAAAAAACCGGAAATAATCATAGAACCAGATCCACTTGATGAAAATTTCCAAAAGATTATAGATGAGTGGTTTGTTGAGGATATGAGCGAAGATTATTTAAGTCTTCATTTCGGTGTGGTTAATCCCAAAGAACTTGGAATTGAAAATGTTGAAGTTACTTTAGGAGAAATTGAAATTGAAGACGACTATGATGGCTATCTTAATAGACTGGAAGTCTTAAACAACTATGATATTTCTGATTTAAACAGAGAACAGCTGATTACCTATAAAGCATTAATTGCCTATTATAATAAAATGCAGTCATATTTAGAATGTGAATATGATTATGGCTTTGTTTTTACACCTAATAGAGGTGTTAACAACAACCTGATTACCAGCTTCACGGAGTTTGAACTCAGAAACGAGCAGGATGCTAAAGATATGATTACTTTAGTATTAGACAGTGAAAGATACATGGATCTGTGTATTGATTACACCAAAAGACAGGCTGACGAGGGAATTGTTCAAAATGATGATGTAATTGAAAAGATTATCGATTCCTGCGAAAGATTTATTTCTCGAGTTGAGGATAATGAAGTCATTAAGGCTTATAATGCTTCAATTGAAAAGCTTGGCCTGGCTAATGAAGAAGAATTGAAACAGCAGCTGGCTGATGCGGTCATCAACACTCTTATTCCGGCTTATCAGAAAGTGATTGATTTATATACGGGTCTTTATGGCAAATGTACCAATCCTGATGGTCTGTTCTATTATGAAGGCGGAACAGTATATTATGAAACAATCTTTTTGGGCGGTGTTTCTTCAACTAGTAGAAGTGTTGACAAATGGGCAGCGACCTTAAGAAGTCTTATTAATGGTGTTGTTAAAAACATTTCAACAGTATCCAACAGAATGAGTTATAACGACTACAACAAGTGGTCAAGTGGCAGAAATCACTATGGTTACAAGGATCCCTATGAGATGATAGAATACGTTAAAAGTCAGATGGCTGCTGATTTTCCACCAATTCCAGAGGTAGAATATTCAGTCAATTATTTAGACCCTACAGTAACAAGCGAAAATATTGCCGCTTACTATTTAATTGCCCCAATAGATAATCTGACTAATAACGTTATCAAATGTAATGAAGCCTACAGCAAGGATTCACCTGATGAAATGGCTATTACTTTATCTCATGAAGCCTATCCGGGACATCTGTATCAGCACACCTACTATTTCACTCATCACCCATCTCAGAAGATCAGATACAATGTTGGCTTTATCGGTTATTCTGAAGGCTGGGCAATGTATGTGGAAGAATATGGCTACAAATATTATGAAAAGAGCAAAGATATAATGGAACTTGAAATCCTATATCTGAAGTTCAATTACTATCTGCAGGCTTACTGTGATATGCTGATAAACTACTATGGCTATCAGGTCGATGATGTGGCTAATTATTTATCGGAGTTCTTTGGTGAAAGCTATGCTTACAGTCTGGCTCAAAACATCTATAACACTTTAATTGGCGATCCAAGTATGTTCACTCCTTATGCTTTAGGGTATTATCAGATGACAAGTTTATATGATAAAACCCAAAAAGCTTTGGACAAGAATTTCAATGTCAAAGAATTCAATACCCTGATACTTGATACAGGTGACGTGGACTTTGATACCTTGACCTGGATAGTTGATGAATATATCGCATCAAAAACACCGGCTGAAAAATAAAAGACAACTAAACAGTCTATCAAAGAATTTAATAAGCTTGGAGGCAATTTTCTGCCTCCAGCTTTTTATTTTGAAAGTCAGCAGAAATGATAAAAAACCTACCAGATAAATAGCAATTGCTAACTGAAAATCCAGAATGCTATAATTAATGTAAACAAGGATTCAGATTAACATTATAATAGAAAATTATATCTAGGTTAAGGATTCATAGCTTTTTTCTTAATAAAAGGCTGTCAGGGCTTTGAAAAGCCGGGTAAAGGTTTTAATTAATGAATTATGAAATAATAATTCATGGAGGGGAAATATGATGAGGAAATTTATTCTGAGCATTGCAGTATTCTTAACAATAATAATCTGTTGTTTTCCGACTGTAACGCGTGCAGCTGGTGTGGCAAAGGTTAATGGTGTAGAATATGCGACTGTACAGGAGGCTATTAATGCCGCCAAAAATGGTGATACAGTAACTCTGCTGTCAGATAGTATGGTTAACGATGCTGTTATAATTGATAAATCTATTGTCATTGAAGGAGAAAGGTGTGAGATTTATTACACCGGAGGATATGCCGCTCTAATCATTCCATATTCCGATGGCAGCAAGCATAATGTTACCCTTAAGAACATGAGGATTGCTGCCAAAAAAGCTGAAAGAGGCATCAGTTATGAAAATGGGGGTACACTGACTCTTGATGATGTAATAATCGGGGGCTATAACAATGAGATTCCGTTTTATGCGCTGTATCTGACGCTGGATTCCAGCAATGCCTCTATTAATATTAATAACTGCAGTCTGAATGGACGTTACGGAATATACATCTGGGGTCAGAAGATGACAATAAGCATCCATGATACAAAAATCTACAGCGATGACTATTCCGATACTGAAGACTATGCGGCAATTGCACTGAATAGCAGCGACATATATACAGCTGAAGGAACGGTTATAAACATTACCGAAAGTTTAATCATCGCTAAAGATGAAGATAAATTTCCGTCAGTGGCAATATTTAATGGAACACTGACTGGCGAAGTTAATGTTGATGAGCAGACAAAGATAGAAGGAATAAGAAAAGAGATTATAGCTTTTGTAGAAACTGAGGCAGAACGAGCCTTATTTTTTAAATTGCAGGATGCTATCAATTATGCGATTACCCATGATAAGCCAGTTGAGATTATTCGTGATATTATCGAGTTTGACAGAATTATTATTAAAGGCAAGATCATAATCAGGGGCAATGGATTTACTTTAGCTTCGGCCAGACATGAAATAATAGACATTTATACTGCTGATGAAGTCGTTATAGAGAATTTCGCTATTGTCGGCATCCTGGAAAGTGTTTATGGAATAATAATCGACAATAAGCCTGTCAAATTAACTCTTGACAATGTCACTATTTCCGGGCAGAGTCATATTGCTCTTTATATTGGATATTTAGCTATATCAGCAGAAATTATCATCAAAGACTGTGAATTGACAGGTTGTTTTGCCCTGGCAGTCTATGCAGAAGGAGCTGAAGTCGAGGTTATCGATTCTAAATTAACCGGTATCAATACTGAAAATAGCGAAGATGCTTCTAAATACTATTCAGGAGCCATTTTAATATATGTTAATAATGTTAAGGTAAGAGTTTTAAACGGTTCAGTTAGCGCAATATCGTCTGCAGATAAGCCATTGGCATGTATTGTTCATGTGCCTGGAAACAATGCTGATAATATGGATGTTTATCTGGATACTGAAATTATTGCTGAAGGAACTACTGAAATCATTGGCTTTGATTCTAACAGTCAGCATGTTATTAAAGTACGGCAGGAATATAAGCAGAAACTGAACGATGAAGGCTTTGCGGTAACTGAACCAGATGCTGAGGGAATGATTGAGATAGATTATTCAAAGCCGGTTTTCAAAGTAACTTACGTAGTTTCTGGCAATATAATTACGGTAATCAATGTTCAGGAAGGCGATAATGTTGCAAATGTCCCTGCTATTCCAGCTATGGAAGGCTATAAGGGAGTGTGGGATCATGATGGCACCAATATTACAGCTGATATCACTATTAATGCTGTCTATACGGGAAATCTGTTTTATTACATAAAGATTGTCTTGTTACCGGCAGTTGCGGCTGCAGGTGCATTAGTTGCCTTTGTTTACTACAAAAAGAAAAAAGGACTGTAGAGTAAACTGAAAAAGCATAGCATGTCGATATGACTTAAGGGAGAACGAAGCGTTCTCCTTTCTTGTGCTTAATGTTAGTTAATTCACAATATTGTTAAAATTGTTCTTTTTTGACCGATTTTTTGCTATTATAAAATTAGATAGAAAATAAAACAGGGCAATAATTTAAAAGGAAAGGGATATAATAGTATGATTTTAACAAAAGATCAGCAGGCTATTCTTGACGGTGCAAAAGGGGAAACCATGGCGAAAGTCATGAAAACCCTGGTAATGTACGGGAAAGCTTTTGATGCTGAGAAAATGGTAGAAGTTACCAGCAAACATAATCATCTGGTAACTTCTTTTGGTCTGGGAGTATTAGATCCGGTGTATCAGTTAATGGATAAACTGATTGAAGCTGGTGCCGTTTCTCTTCAAACCTTCAGTGCCGATCCAAGACCGGTGGATAAAAATGTTCCAGCTAACTTCATTCAAAGGCTTGTCTTCAATAAATTTATGTACAACAAGCAGGATTTCTATGAAGGACAGCTGCAGAAACTGGGTCTGATGGATAAAGATGCCTTCACCTGCACCTGTTATATGGATCAGGTCGGCAATAAGCCTAATAAAGGGGAGATTCTATCCTGGTCAGAATCCAGCGCAGTGGTTTATGCCAATTCAGTACTGGGAGCAAGGTGCAACAGAAATTCAGGCATTATGGATCTGATGGGCTCAATTGTCGGCTATGTACCTTATTTTGGTTTATTAACTGATGAAGGCAGAAAAGCAAAATGGATTATCAGAATTGAAACAACCAGAAAACCGGAAGCTCAACTGCTGGGAAGTGCAATTGGGATGAAGGTTATGGAAGATGTACCTTATGTCATCGGTCTGGACAGATGGCTAGGTAGTGAACTGACAGAAGAAGCCTGCACCTATCTGAAAGATTTCGGGGCAGCTACCGCATCAAATGGAGCGGTGGGATTATATCATATTGACAATTTAACCCCGGAAGCTAAGGAGTTAGGCAGAGAACTGATTATTGAGGGTGCCAGAGAATATGTTATTGATGACAGGGAACTGCAGAGAATTTATGATAATTATCCAATAATCTGGAAAAACCTGAATGCTAAACCTAAACTGTGCTTTATGGGCTGCCCGCATATGTCTTTACAGCAGTTAAAAGACTGGACCGATAAAGTGGAAAAAGCCTTAAGAGAATATGGCAACAGTCAGGTTGTTATTCCAACGGTCTTTACCGCTGCTCCGGCAGTAATAAAGGAATTCAAGAAAACAGAACATTATTCTCGTTTTGAAAAAACCGGAATTATTCTATCTTATATCTGTCCGCTGATGTATATGAATAATCCTACTGTCGGTAAAACACCGGTAATTACTTCAAGCAATAAGTTACGCACCTATACCAGTGCCAGATATTATACCGATGACGAAATTCTGGTTCAAATCACCAAAGGAGGAAACTAGTTATGAAGCAATTTAAAGGAAGAGTTATAACTCCAGGCACAGTAACTGCGGAAGCTGTAGTAACGAAAGCGGGCTTTAATACCTTGGCTTCTTTACAGAAATCACTGCAATTTGGTGATAAGACAGCAAAAGTAACGGATCAGAATAATCCGGAGTTATTTGGTAAACCGATTGCTGGAAAAGCTCTTTGTCTGCCGCAGACGATTGGTTCTACTACCGGTGGTCTGGTACTTTACTGTGCCTGCGCCATGAAAAGAAATCCAGCCTGTATGCTGTTTGCCAACAGAATTGATTCACTGGCTTGTGCGGGAGCGGTTCTGGCAGAAGTCTGGGTTGATGATGTCACCATGCCGGTTGTTGATCAGCTGGGTGATGAGTTTTTAAACTATGTAAAAGATGGCATGACAATTACCATCAAAGAAGATGGTATTGTTGAAGTGGAGGGTTAATGATGGAAGAAAAATACAGTGCTTTATTTACACCTTGGAAAATAGGAAATGTAGAGATTAAAAACAGAATTGTTATGTGTCCAATGGGGGGAACAAGTATCTTTGGCTGGATGGAGCCGAACCACTTTGATAAAGAGGCAGCTAATTTCCTGATGGAAAAGGCTAAAAACAATGTTGGTCTGATTATCCCTGGAATTGCCCCAATCAGAGACCCGATGGGTGGAATGTGGCTCTATCAGAATAAAGGCAAGTTTAGAAAACTGAAGGAGTTTATGGATGAATTCCATAAAACCGGGGCGAAGATGTTTATTCAGATAACCGCTGGTTTTGGTCGAGCAATGGCGGTAAATCATCTGATGGTTCTGATGCTTAAGAATAAAGTAATCGGCACCTTAGGTAAACCAATCTTTGATATGGACTATATCACAGCCAGTGCTTCAGCTACACCAAACCGCTGGGCGGATGATATCTATTCTCGTCCAATGACTAAAGAAGAAATAAAGGAAATAGTTGAAGCTTTTGCCAAGACTGCTAAGCTTTGTATGGAAGCCGGTGTTGATGGAGTGGAAATTCATGCGGTTCATGAAGGCTATCTGCTAGACCAGTTTACTTTGAAATATTCAAACTTCAGAGATGATGAATATGGCGGTTCTTTCGAAAACAGATATCGCTTCCCGGTGGAAATAGTTCAGGCTATCAAGCGCGAATGTGGTAAAGATTATCCGGTTTCACTGAGATATTCAGTGGTTTCTAAAACAAAAGGTTTTAGAAGCGGAGCTTTGCCTGGTGAAGAATATGTTGAAGTGGGCAGAGATATGGAAGAATCGGAAAGAGCGGCGAAGTATCTGCAGGATGCCGGCTATGATATGCTCAACTGCGACAACGGCACCTATGATGCCTGGTACTGGGCTCATCCGCCAGGATATATGGATAAAAACTGTAACCTGAAATACGTTGAACATATTAAGAAGTTTGTGGACATTCCAGTTGTCTGTGCCGGTAATATGAATTTTGCTGATGGAGCAAAAGCAATTGCAGAAAACAGAATAGATGGCCTAGGTATTGCCAGACAGTTTCTGGTTGATCCAACCTGGGTAACTAAGCTGATGAAGGGAAAAACTGATGAAATAAAACCATGTATCCGCTGTCATAATGCCTGCTTTACGATGGCTAAATATGAAGGAAGTGCTAACGACCAGGATTTGATTGATGCTTTGAAGATGGCAAGATGTGCGCTTAATCCGATTACAATGCAAACCAAAAAGTATAAAGTTGTAAAAACAGACAGCCCTAAAAAGGTCGCTATTGTTGGTGGCGGTATTGGCGGAATGGAAGCGGCACTGCTGTTAAAGGCTAGAGGTCATCATCCGGTAATCTATGAAAAGAGTGATGAAATGGGTGGCATATTTATCCAGGGAGCTAACTTCCCGTTTAAAGAAAATGATCAGCAACTGATTGAATGGTATCGCCGAGAAATCAAAGATAAAAAAATTGAAGTCAACTTCAACACCGAAATTAGAGATATAACTGCCTTGGAGGCTGATGAAATCATTATTGCGACCGGTTCAAAACCAAAAACTCTGCCAATCAAGGGATTTGAAAAAGCTATGGATGCTACTGACTATTTAAGAGGACAAGAAGTTGGTGAAACTGTTGTCGTAATCGGTGGCGGACTGACCGGTTGTGAAGTTGCCTATGATCTGGTCCTGAAGGGTAAAAAGCCGATTGTGGTAGAAATGAAAAATGATTTAATAGCTGTTAAAGGGGTCTGTCTGGCTAACAGTTCATTCTTAAGAGAAATGCTAGCCTATAAGAAAGTTCCGGTCTACTTAAATTCAGTAGCCAGCGAAATCAGGGATGACGGGGTAACTATTAAAGATAAAAATGGTAAGGTAACTGATATTAAGGCAGACAGTGTAATTTCAGCAATTGGATATAATCCAGATCCGCTGGTTCCAAAAGCTAAAAACGTTCATCTGGTTGGCGACTGCCGAAAGGTCGGAAACCTAAGAACCGTTATCTGGCGTGCCTGGGACATTGGCATGAGAATTTAAGGCAATAAAAAAAGACAAGTTTAAAAACGCTTGTCTTTTTTACGGTTTAAAATTGTAAGTTTCTGTTATTATATTTCATTAACTTCTTTTAAAGTTGGAATGGAGTCTGCTGCTCCTTTTCTTTGAACAGTGATAGAGCTGGCTTTAGTTGCTAAAAGTAAGCACTCAGCAGGCTTTAAACCCTGTGATAAGCCGTATGAGAAATAACCCATAAAGGTGTCTCCGGCTCCGACAGTATCAATAGCCTTGACTTTGAAAGCATCCTGGAAAATTCTTTGTTTTTCATCCTGATAATAGGCTCCAATACTGCCTAAAGTTAAAACGACTTTAGCCTTTGGATACATTACTTTTAATTCATCTAAAATTCTAAGAGGATCGTTTTCATTAGTGAACCCCTTACCTTCAACTTCGTTAATAAAGAAATAGTCGATTTTATGCAATGGATAAGTGTAGATATCGTCATTGAAAGGAGAAGGATTCAGCATAATAGTCAATCCAAGCTCGCTGGCCTTATTAATCAGGTGTATCTGATTGTTGATTTCGTTTTGTAGAATCAATAAGTCGCCTTTTTCAAATTCTGTCAACACTGAATCAATATATTCAGTTGTAATTGACTGATTACTTCCCCCATAGATGAAAATAGAGTTCTCACCATTTTCATCAATCTGAATAATCGCATGGCCATTAGGCTCGTCGACACGGTTCAGATAGGTGGTATCGACATGATTATCAGCTAAAACTTTTTCTAAGATCTTAGCATCGTTGCCGATGTTACCGGCCAGATAGACATGCACACCGCTTCTGGCTAAGGCAATAGCCGCATTTAAACCCTTGCCGCCAGAGACAACATTGTATTCCTTGGCGAAAATAGTTTCTTTCGGCTTAGCAATTTGTTTTACATAATAATTATGGTCAATATTTAATGAACTAAAAACTAAGATTTTCATTGGCGATTCTCCTTCTGTTTATTATATTATACTACGGAAAACCAAAGTCGTGAAAAAAAACGGAATTAACTTTTCACTTTACTTTTAATATATTGCTATTGAAATAGATTTTTTTAATTTATATAATGGTATTAATTAATTAATTAATTAATGGAGGAAATAATATGCGAAAATTAATTAAGTTGATATTAGTTGCTCTTTTTTTAATTATTGGCATGTCTGGTTGTGATAAGGGCAATAAGTTAAAAAAGATGAACCAAAAGCAATTATGGGAATATCTCAGCCAATATCCACGTTATTTTAGTGATTGGGGGGTTGATCTTTATGCATTCGTTTTTGAAAATGAAGATGATTTAACTTATGATATTTCACATCGTATGGATGAGGAATATAATTTATATTTTACTGAAGTCATAAGTTTTAGTAATGAAGATGATTATCTTTATAAAATCGAATATGAAAATCCTTATCCAGATGAAATTGAAAAAACTATTTTTTATATCCAATTAAATCCTGAAGACAGTACTCGTTTAAAGCTAGGAGTTTATAACTCTGGTGAATTAGTATACTATGATTTGTATGCTGATGTAGCTTTAACTAAGGAAGAACTATTTGGAAAACTGAGTAAATATAATGCTTGGACAGAAGAGAATAATATTTTAGATGGCTATTATTTTCTAAGAGCCCATGATAAAAATCAACTTAGTTTAGGTATTATGAGCAGTGGCTTTGGACTAACCGGAACTATTTCTGATGTTAAATTTCATGGATATATGTCATACACAGTATCAGTGGATTATCCTGGATATGAAGGTGATGAGATTACCGATCCTTATGAAGCCTATACAGCTGATTATGAAGTGTATTTTAACCCTTATAAAGAACATTTAACAATTACTATTAGTGGTGTTGAAGTTAATTTTGTTCCTGATAAGGGGGCAACACTTAAAGAGTTTTATGATTTCATTGCTGAGTATATTAATTGGTGCGAGGCTCATGTTACTAGTGGCTTTTTTATCAATGTTCATGATGACAATCAATTTTACCTAGGACACAGAATAATGGATTTCTGGCGTGATGGAAAAATGTCAAAGTTAGAATATAAAGGATATAATTCTTATATATTAACAGTTGATTATCCTAAAGAAGGAAACAACGATGCTTATTCAATAAAATATCCGCTATATTTTAGTTTGAATTCAGAAACTTTGTTTTTGGAAATTGAAAATATATCACTTGAATTTGTTCCTGATAAAGGTTTGACAATGAAAGAATTTTATGCCGAACTCTCTAAATATCCGCTCTGGAGAGTTGAAAAAGAAGATCATTTTATTAAGGTGTACGATAAAGATCAAATCCGGATAGATCATTATCATGGAGGGGATACTTATAAAGGAACTTTTAAAATTGAATATCTTGGCAATTATCGCTACATAATAACAATTGAAAATCCTGGCTATGCCGGAGATCAGTTTACTAAGCCAAATGATCCTTATACACTTGAGTTGTCGGCGATATTTACTCCTTATAATGAAACTCTAATCCTTGATATTGAAAATAGTTCAAAAGCCTTTGTTCCAGATAAAGGATATACTCTTGATGAGTTCTTTAATTATATCAACAAATATGATGTTTGGAGAACAAGTGATGACAGAGTTTTTGTCAGAACATCTGATAATAAACGGTTTCAAATAGGTCTATGGGCTACTGGTGGAGTTCTTACTGGGGTTGTATCAAAACTTACATATCATGGTTTTGAAAAGTATACTTTAGAGCTATATTATCCAGCAGGTTATAATTTCTATAATGAGTATTATGAAGCTTTCACTAAAACTTTTGAAATGTATCTTAGCCCTATATATAATTATTTTGCGATATGGTACGATGGTGAATTATGCAGTTTTGTACCACATTGATCTGGATAAAGAAATAAGGTTTTAAAAAAATTAAAAACAAGAAATCAGGCAGCGATTATTTTCGATGCCTTTTTTCAGGTAGTGTCAATAATTTTGTGTAAACTCAACTTTGTCCATTAGTCAGGTTTAGTTTAACTTCTTGGATAAAGTGAATCAAACATTTCCATTAATTCACTTTGTACCAGATTGAATCCTTTATGAATTCGATTTGAAAATTTCAAATTATATTGAATCATATGATCGCATACGAAGCGTTCAAGTGATTCTTCATTATGAAACTGTTCTTTTCTCTTAGTTTGTTTCTTAAGCTGCTTGTTATATCCTTCAACTATGTTGGTTGAATATATTGAACGTCTTATGCCTTTAGGAAACTTAAAGAAAGTAAACAGATATTCCTGTCTCATAAGTAAACTTTTAACTTTAGGATATCTGAAGGATATATCTTCAATGAACTTCTCTAAGAGAAGCTGGGCCTCTTCAATAGAATTTGCCTGATAAATAGATCTGACATTAGAGACTGTTTCCAATTTATCTTTAGCTCTAACTAGTCTTAAGATGTTTCTTTGAATATGAACCCAGCATGGCTGATAATATGCTTGAGTATAAACACTCAGACACGATTCTGTCAGACCTCTAAGTCCATCACCGACAAACAATAGTACTTCTTCAACACCTCTCTGCTGAATATCAAGCAACATTTCACGATAATTCTCACTGGATTCACCTGGATATAGTCTGAATGATATGATTTCCTTAAATCCTTCAGGAGTTATACCTAATAAGATATGTAAAGCCTCTTTATTAACGCTGTCACGTCTTACATTCAGATAGGTCGCATCACAGTAGATAACTGCATATCTCCTGTTCAGAGGTCTGTCATGAAACTGTTGAACTTTCTCCTGTACAAGTTTGGTCATATTAGAGACAGTTGCAGGAGTATAGGCATGACCGTACATCTTCTCTATCAGATCAGCTATTTCAGATGTTGTAATGCCTTTGGAATACAGCTGTAAAACTGTTGTTTCCAGGTCATTAGTTTGCCTCTTATATGGTGATATTGTCTGCTGGCTGAATTCTCCGTTACAGTCTCGTGGTATTTCCACCTGAATCTCACCATACTTCGTTTTCAGACTGCGGGTATAATAGCCGTTTCTTGAGTTGCCGGAATTATAACCTGAAGGGTCATATTTCTCGTAGTTGAGAAATACGGTCAGTTCACTCTTTAAAAGGTCGTTGACAGCTGTTTCCAGTTCTTTACAAAACAGCTCATCGATATTCTGTCCAGATGCTATCGCCTCAAACAGTTTTGCGGTAAAATCAGTCACGGGAAGCTCTCCTTTGTTTGCAATTTTTCTCAAACTGATTTTACAAAGTCTGGCTTCCCTTTTTTATATATAGATATAAGGATGTTTACACAAAACATTTTATACTGTCAATAGTATTCTTGAAAAGCAAGATACTTTTTGTTATTATAAATTTAATAGTAAATTTAAAGATATTTATAAAGTATTAATAATTATTATCGAATTATGTAAAATTAATTTAGACTTTTAACAAATAGAAAGTACTAATGACAAAGTTACATGAAATAATGAAGTCTATTAGTTTTCTGTCTAAAGTCTTTAATAATTTTAAATTTTATTAATGTAAGTTATAAAATAGAATATATTATGATGGTGTTTTTATGTAACTAAAAATATAGAGGGGATGTTATAAATGGGTTTAAACTTTAGAAGAAGCATAAGAATTTGCAAAGGCTTGAGAATCAACTTTGGGAAAACTGGTACAAGTATTTCTTTCGGTTCAAGAGGATTACATCATACAATTCATAGCAGCGGAAAAAGAACAACATCTGCAGTAATTAAAGGAACAGGTCTTCATTATACTAGTACTTCAAGTAGTGGAAAGGGAAAATCTTATAGGGAAAGAAATAGTTTTTCAACAATGAATAAAACAAAACAACAAGCATATGCTGAAAAAACAAAACGTTTAGATTATGTCCGGAATTATGAAATGGTTAACGATTACAATGATTTTATTAATCAAATACAAACAATTCATACTAAATGTAGTGAGCCTATTGACTGGATTTCATTAAAAAATAAACCTGAACCATTTAATAGATTGTATCCAGGGCCACTTGAAGAGGAAGCCCAAAAAGTTTTAGAAAATGTAAAGCCAAGTTTGATTGGAAGATTTTTACCTTCTTTTGAAAAGAACAGAATGCAAAAGTTTTTTGATGATGTAAAGGAAGCAAAAGATAAGGATTATCAAGTTTATAGCGACTGGGAAAATTTAAAAAAATTAGCCAATCAAGTATTGAGTGGTGATATAGAGAGCTACTTTTATGTTGTGACAGAAATGAGTCCGTTTGATGATATTTTAGACTTTGGAAGTGATTTTAATATAGGAACTGATTGTCCAGATTTTATAGAAGTTGAGTTTTATGCTAAGACTAATAAAGTGGTTCCTAATCATGTTGTTTCCATTACTAAAACAGGAAAACTTTCTTCAAAAAAAATGACGAAAACTATGTATCACGATATTGCACAAGATTATATATGTAGCTGTACTTTGAGGGTGGCTAGGGAAATATTTGCATTATTACCTGTGAATAATATAATCATTCATGTAATTGACATGGTTTCTTGTGATTTAGGGGATGAATGTTATGACACAGTTTTATCTGTTCATTTTCAAAGAGAGCAATTTGAAAAAATTGATTTTGAGTTAATTGATGCATCAGATACAATTGAATATTTTTATTGTAATATGGATTTTAAAAAAACCCAGGGATTAAAACCTGTATCAAGAATTGTTTTTAAAAATCATATAGGGGGATGAATATGAGAAAATGTATAAATTGTGGTGTAAATATCGAAGATGATGCTTTATTTTGCCCTTATTGTGGTTGTGTTAACAAAAAGGGTTCCAAAAACAAAGGTATAAAAATTATAAGTAGTTCGACAAAAATCAAAAATGATAATAAATCAAATGAAGATGGAAAGAAAGTACTTTGGATATTATTGTGGCTGTTAGTTTTTCCTATACCTATTACAATTGTTTTTTTGAAAAGTAATAAACTCAATAAATCAGCTAAGTTTTTAATTATTGCAGCAGCTTGGGTTATTTATTTAATGATATTCGCACCTGGTTTTGGAGATAGTAATACTGGCAATATAAAAAAGCTAACGTTTACTAGAGGCGATGAAGTGACTGTCAAGGTTAGTTGCAAAAAATCTCCCGGCTATTTGATTGTAGATGTCAAGTCAAAGAACAGTTTTAAGCCTGAAGATGTTATTTTTGTAAGTGATAATCCAGAAGTCGCAACAATTACCTTTGTAAAAGCTAATGATAATTTTCTATATTTTGAGATTATTGGTTTGAGCGGTGGTGAAACTAATGTATATGCTATGTCCGCTGATGGTAATATAAGATCTGATTCCATTCATGTAATTGTTACAGTTCCAATACTGATTGAAAAAATCGAGCTTGTTGAAGTGAAAACAGAATTTATATTAGGAGAAACACTAAAAGTTGAGAAAAAAATTTATCCGTCAGATGCAGAAAACAAAATATTGAAATGGAGTTCTAGTGATGAATCCGTAGCAACCGTAGACGAAGCAGGAAATATTGTAGCAGTTGGCGGTGGAAAAACAACAATTAAAGTTACATCTTCAAATGGAGTAGAAGCATCATTTGATATTACTGTTGATGGGACAAAGAAATTGATGAGAGTAAAAGTATCGCATTATCGAGACGATAATAATAATATAGGCAACGAATGGGAATATGAATTTAAAATCGATGGCGAATATGTATCAGGGCAAATTGTGGTCACTGTTGGTGAAACGCTTTCTTTATCAGCAAAGATTACTGAGGAAGATGAAAAGCCTGATGTTGGCACTGGATCAGCATTCTATAAAGTGAAAGAAGAAGACCTTTTTAATGGCTTTGAAGTTAAATTTGATGTATACGTAACAGAAAATGCTGGAAAGAATAAAGGAAAAAGTGCACATTTTATTGTGGTTTACACATTTTCTCCAAAATAAATGCTTAGTGAATAATGTAGTAGTTGAAAGTTATTGGGAGATATTTTGTGAATCTTCCCAAGCTTTTTAATTGTTGAAAATTTGAAAAATGACATAAAAACAGAAAAACCAAACCAATTGAATTAAAGGTTAAAAATGCTATAATTTAAAAGTAGGAGGTAAATGGTATGAAACTTTATAATTCATTAACCTTACAGGTAGAAGAGTTTAAGCCGATTATTGAAGGCGAGGTTTCGATGTATGTCTGTGGACCGACGGTCTATAATCACGCACATATCGGAAATGCCAGACCAATAGTTGTTTTTGATACATTAAGAAGAGTGTTTGAAGCTTTAGGCTATAAAGTCAGGTTTGTCAGCAACTTTACTGATGTTGATGATAAAATAATCAACAAGGCTCTGGAAGAAGGGGTCGATGAGGGAGTAATTGCTCAAAGATATATCGATGCCTATAACGATGTCAGAAGATCTTTAAATGTATTGCCTTTAGATGCCACTCCAAGAGTTACTGAGACCATTGATGAGATTATTGATTTTATTGATCGACTGGTTAAAAAGGGCAGCGCCTATGTTTCAGGCGGTGATGTTTACTTTGCGGTAGATTCTGACGAAAAATATGGACGACTATCTCATCAGAAAGCTGAAGATCTGATGGTTGGTGCCAGAATTGAAGAAAATGAGCAGAAGAGAAGTCCTTTAGACTTTGTTTTATGGAAGAAGACTGGAGAGGGAATCAAGTGGGATTCACCTTGGGGCAAAGGCCGACCAGGCTGGCATACAGAGTGTGTAGTAATGATTGCTAAAGAATTCGAGCATAATATGATTGATATTCATGGCGGCGGAAGAGATCTGAAGTTCCCGCATCACGAAAATGAGATGACCCAGTCACAGATGTGCAACAATCATCATCTGGCTAATTACTGGATTCATAACGGAATGCTGGAAGCTGAAGGCGGTAAGATGAGCAAGTCTTTAGGAAATACACAATGGGCGAAGGATGTTATTGCTGAAAACGGTTCTAATCTGACCAGATGGCTGCTGTTAAGTGCTAAATATCGTGACACCCTGATTTATTCAGACGAAACTTTTGAAGCCAGCAAAGCTGAATTGACAAAGATTGAAACAATTCTGAAACAGGTAGAAATCAAAAGACAGCTGGCGGATGTTGAATTTACCCAGCAGTATGATCAAAAGATGTATCAGCAGTTTTTAGAAGCTATGACCAACGATTTGAATACCCCTAACGGTTATAAAGTTATCTTTGATACAGTCAAACTGCTCAATCAGAGTTTAAGAGTCAAAGAAGTTGATTTTGCTGAAGTTGAAAAACTGTATAATGCAATAAGGAAGATGCTTTATATTCTGGGAATTTATATTGATGAAGTTATCTTAACTGAAGAAGACAAAAAGATTTACGCTGACTGGAATCAGGCAAGAGTTCAAAAGGACTTTGCCACAGCGGATAGATTACGTGATATTCTGCTGGAAAGAAATATTCTGTAAAAAGGTTTGTAAAAACCTTTTTTCAAAAAGAAAGGAAAAGAAAAATGGAGATAAATGAATACAGCTCTTTGCAACTGGCCTTTATTGGCGACGCTCACTATAATCTGATTGTCAAAAGGGATATTATCGAAGAAAAAGTTAAGGTAAATGATCTGCAGAAACTGGCAGCCAGATATTGCAGCGCCAGGTTTCAGGCTCAGGCAGTTCAGTATCTGATAGACAACAATTTCCTTTCATCGCAGGAACTTATAATCTATAAAAGAGCCAGAAACCAGAAGAGCCATGCTGCTCCAAAAAACACGGATATTATTACCTATAAAACATCAACTGGCTTTGAAGCGGTATGGGGTTACTGGTTTTTGACATCTAACACACAAAAAATAGAAGAAATATGGAAGATTATTAAAAATCTGGGAGAAAAGTAATATGGCACAATTGGTATATGGGAAAAATGTTGTTTTAAATTTATTGAAGAGAAATAAAGAGATTGATTTATTATACATTCAAAAGAGTAGAACTGACGACGATGTCTTGTATCTGGCTAAGAAAAACAACATCAATTATGAGATAGTTGACAGGAAATTTTTAGATAATCTGGTAGATGGCAATCACCAGGGTTATATAGCTCAGATAAAAGAATATAAAACGTACACGATTGCAGAGATTATTGCAGCCATTCCTCAAGGAAAACAGCCTCTGCTGGTCGCTTTAGATGGTCTGGAAGATCCACATAACCTGGGAGCGATATTGAGAACAGCAGCCTGTGTTGGGGTCGATGGAGTAATAATTGAAAAAAATCGCAGTGTTTCCTTAAACAGCACCGTAGCCAAGGTATCAGTTGGAGCCATTGACATTGTCAAGGTTGCCAAGGTGACTAACCTGTCGCAAACGCTGAACAGCTTAAAAGCTAATGGCTATTGGGTTATCGGAACCGATATGCAAGAGGCAGTAGATTATCGTAGTGTTGACTATAATATGCCAATAGTGCTGGTTATCGGTTCTGAAGGAAAAGGAATGCGTAGGTTAGTGAAAGAAAACTGTGATATCAGAGTTATGCTGCCAATGGAAAGTGATATTGGCTCATTGAATGCTTCTGTAGCCTGTGCTGTTCTGCTTTATCAGATTTACAGTCAACGATTCCCGCTTAAATAAATAAGAGGGGCAGTATGGAAAGATATAATGATTATGAGTTATTGTACTTGATTAGAAGTGATGATGAACGGGCTTTAGAAAAACTGATTGAAAATTATAAACCAATCATCTATAAATTGTATTATCAGTTGCGCAGGAAATTAGACTCTTTCCATTTTGATGATGGCTTTCAGGCAGGGCTGGTAGGCCTTTATACAGCTGTCAGTTACTATAAAGAAGACAAGAATATGGCTTTTTCCACCTTTGCGATTATGTGTATTACCAGGGAAATGTATGCCACCTATCGAAAAGAAAGGAAAAATAACTATGCTCATAATTCTAGAATTTTATCATTGGATATGAAACTGAATGAAGTGGAAGAAATATACCTGTCAGATGTAAATCTGATTGACCAGAAAAACGACCCGGCATCCCTGGCGATGAGCAGTTGTCTTCTGGAAGAGGTATATGAGATTCTAGACAAGGTAGAGGTTAAAGTGCTCCAGCTTAAAACCAAAGGATATACCTATCAGGAGATGGCTGACAAATTGGGAGTGTCAGCCAAAACGATTGATAATTATATTCAGAAAATAAGAAAAAAGCTGACTTCTCTGTTTGACTAGACAGTAGGTTTATGTTAAAGTAAATAGTACGAATGAAGGAGTGTTTTTGATTATGGGTTCAACAAGCAATAAAGTAATCATGACTTGTAGTGAATGCTTGTCAAGGAATTATACAACCAGTCGGAATCGCAAGACTTCAAGGGAACGTTTAGAACTGTTAAAGTATTGTAAAAAATGCGGGAAGCATACATTACATAAAGAAACCAAGTAGGAGGATTTATGGCAAAATCAAAAGGTAAGAAAAATAAACCAAGCAGCGGGAATCCCGTTTCACGTTTTTTCACAGGTGTAGCAACTGAGATAAAAAGAATCAGATGGCCGAAGTTTTCAGAGTTGGCAGCCGATACCGGGCGAGTGCTGGCTTTCTGTATTCTGTTTGCTATTTTCTTTGTTCTGTGTGACTTAATTGTTTCAAAATTCTTGATTATGATAGGAGTCGGTGTTTAATGGAAGAAAGAAAAGAATGGTACGTTGTTAATACCTATGCCGGCCATGAGGCTAGAGTTAAGGATAACCTGGAAAAAAGGATTGTCACGATGGGATTGCAGGACTGCCTGTTTAGAATTGAAATTGCAGAGCATGTTGAAGTAGACTACAAAAACGGTAAAAGAATCGAAAAGGTCAAAAATATGTTTCCCGGCTATCTGTTTGTTGAAATGATTATGACAGATGAAGCCTGGTATGTAGTAAGAAACACCCCGGGAGTAACAGGATTTATCGGATCTTCTGGCGGAGGCGCAAAACCATTCAGTGTTCCTGAAGAAGAAATCGAAGCTGTCCTAAGAAGAATCGGCAAAAGCGATCAGAAGATTGTTGTTAATTATAAGGTTGGAGATCGAGTAAGGATTTTAACCGGACCTTTCTCAGGTGTAGAAGGTGTGGTCGAGATGATGGACAATGAAACTGAAATAGCTACCGTGTTAGCAATCATGTTCGGTCGAGAAACTCCAACAGAAATTGATTACGGCGATTTAGAAAAAATCGATGATTAGGAAGAGAGAATTTAAATCTCTTCTTTTTTGTGCTAAAATTATGTGGTGAGGGTAATTTAATGCTACTTTGTCCCAAGTGCCGCCAAAGATTAGTCAAAGACGGTAATCGCTACAGATGCATCAATAATCACAGTTATGACATTGCCAGACAGGGCTATGTCAATTTAATTTTAGCCAATCAGAAAAGCAGCGCTAACGCCGGAGATAACATTGAATCTTTGAAAGCTCGAGAGCGGTTTTTAAACAGTGGTTACTATAAACCGCTGGCTGTCTGTTTGATTTCGCTGGTGGATAAATACCTTAAAGATGGCAGCTGTTTTCTAGATGCCGGCTGTGGCACCGGGTATTATCTGCAGCAGCTGCTTGCCGGAAGCAGTAAGGATATTTCTTTTTTTGGCACGGATATTTCAAAAAAGGGAGTGATAATGACCAGCAGAAAATGTCAGTCAGCAACCTGCTTTGTCGGCAATGTATTCCATCTGCCTTTTGAGGAAGGAACTCTTGATGGATCTATGAGCGTATTCTGTCCCTATTCAGCAGAAGAGTTTGCCAGAGTGATAAAAGAAGGCGGCTATCTGATTGTGGTAACTGCTGGCAGAAAGCATTTGTTTGAACTTAAAGAGATAGTTTATGAAGAACCATATTTAAATAAAGAAGAAGGGTATAAACTGGAAGATTTTGAACTGATTGAACAGTTTAACATTACCTATACTATGGATTTGAAAAATACTGAGGATATTCTGGCTTTGTGGCGGATGATGCCTTACTATCATACAACATCTATGATAGACAATAGAAAACTGGAAAATTTAGATAGAATAGATTGTGTGGCTGACTTTTTAGTTTCAGTTTACCAGAGGTGCTAAATGAAAAAGAAAATATATGTTTTGTTGCTGGTGACCCTGATTGTTTTTTCTTTTGGCTGTCAGAAAGAAGATAAATATTCCAAATATACCAGAATAGCTATTTTATCGAATGAAGAAACCAATAATAGTAAAATTCTGTTTATGGATGATGAGCACACAGTTATCTATGAACTGGAAAGCGAATATGTTGATGAGGTTGTTTATTTTAATGACAAACTGTTTATCGGAAATGATAAAAACAACTACCAGACAATTGACTGCATCAATATTGCCTTTTCAGAAGATATTTATGTCAAAGAGGGTAGGTTGCTGTATTATCTGGAAAATGGCAGCTATGCTGTATATTTAGATGGTAAGTGCAATGTCTTTGATGCCGGTGGCAATAAAAAGGAATTGGAAGGCTATTTGCTGAACTATCTGGTGACCAGGGACTATTTCTATATGGTAGATTATTCCAATTATCTGTATTGTTACAGTATAAGTGATTTTTCTTTGCTGAGTAAAAATCAGCTGTTCAATTCTGAATATATCTCTTTAACAGAGGTAGAGGGAAAATCTTATATTGTGTCAAGTAAAGGCTTTACTTTGATTGACCAGGGAAAAGCAACAGAAACCTATGTTTATCCCTACGATTTTAATGATGTTCTAAATGTTAAAAAAGATATCATAGTTGTTAGGGAAAATAATGAGCAGGTTATCTACAGGGTTTCATTTGATGAACATCGAATGAAGCTGGAGCCAATATATGATGAAATATATTATATAAACATTTATTTTGACGAAGTGTTTGCAGAATATTACAAGTTAGGTTATACAGTAGTCTATTATGGAGAGAAATAAAATGGATGTAAAAGCGGTGATTCTGGATGTTGATTCAACCTTGACTGCCGGAATAAACAAACCGGTAGTTGACAGTGCCATAGAAGCCTGTAACCTGCTGCAAAGAAAAGGTATCAAGGTAGTCATTGCCAGCGGAAGACCTCACTATGGAATTCCGGCCATTGAGGGTAAGATTTTTCCGGATTACTACATTGCCTGCAACGGACATATTTTTGCAGATAAAGATCTCAGAGTCCTGGATGCAAAATATCTGGCCGGCAATCTGTTTGCAAGAATAAATGATTTTTGTCAAAAGCAGCATATCGGTATCTTCTGGAAGTTTGTCGATGGCTGCTATGTCTATGTCTATACTGAAAAGATGGATCAGATATTAAACTCGTTAAAAATGAATTCCGTCGATAAGCATCCTGATGAAAATGCTCTACCGGTAGCAGGAGCTCTGGTTGGAACCAGAGAACAGATGGAAATGGTTAGAAAAGAATTTGAAGAAGAGATGGATGTCATTGATGGCAGCTATATTCTCTTTGATCTGGATCAGAAAGGTATAAGCAAAAAAACAGGAATGGAAATGCTGGAAAAACTGACCGGTATTAAAGCGCGGCAGTGTGTAGCTTTTGGTGATAGCGACAACGATCTGACGATGGTAGAATATGCCGGTCTGGGTATTGCCATGGGCAATGGCTACGATACCGTTAAAAAGATTGCTGACTATGTTACTGACACCGCAGAAAATGATGGAATTATTAAAGCTTTGAGAAAGTTTAATATTATCTGAAAAGAATGAGATTTTTATGTTAAAATCAAGATGTTGTTTGGAGGTGAAATCTATGGCACAAATAGCTTTTGATAGTGAAAAATACATTAAGATGCAATCGGCAAAAATAATGGAACGTGTAAATCGTTTTGACAACAAACTATATCTGGAATATGGGGGAAAGCTGTTTGATGATGGACATGCTTCCAGAGTTTTACCGGGATTTCCTAAGGATCTGAAGATTCAGATGTTGTCTGCTTTAAAAGATAAGATTGAAATCATCATTGTTATTAACGCCCATGATATTGAACGAAACAAAAAAAGGGGTGATTTAAACATTACTTACGACCAGGAAGTCTTAAGAATGATTGACGCTTTCAGAGCCATTGGTTTTGAAGTCGGTTCAGTAGTAATTACTCAATATGTTTCATTGCCGGTTGTTGATAACTTCAAAAGACTGTTAGAGAGAATGGATATCAGTGTCTATCTGCATTACTCTATCGAAGGATATCCGAATGCTGTGGATTTAATTGTTTCTGAAGAGGGTTATGGTAAAAACGAGTATATCGAAACCGAAAGACCGCTGGTGGTAGTTACCGCTCCCGGTCCAGGTTCCGGTAAAATGGCAGTCTGTTTAAGCCAGCTTTATTATGAACGTGTTCGCGGTATCACGGCCGGCTATGCCAAATTCGAAACATTTCCAATTTTCAACCTGCCACTTTCACATCCGGTTCACCTGGCCTATGAAGCGGCTACTATTGATTTGGATGATGTCAACATGATTGACCCATATCATCTGGAAAAATACGGAATTATGGCTACCAACTATAACAGAGATGTCGAAGTATTTCCGGTTTTGTCAAAAATTCTAAAGCAGATTACCAATGAAGATGTTTATAATTCGCCAACAGACATGGGTGTGAATATGATCGGCTTCTGCATAACTGATGAGGAAGTAGCTAAAAAAGCCGCCAATGATGAGATTATCAGAAGATATTATAGAGCTTTAGTGGATTTTAGAAATGGATATATCGAAGAAAATGTTTTAAATAAAATGCAGGCCATCATGAATAAAGCCGGTGTAAATATCAGTGACCGAAAGACTGTTGCCATCGCTTTGAATAAGGCCGAAGAGACAAATGGACCGGCAGTTGCTATCGAGCTGACTGATGGTGTAATTGTTACCGGCAAAAACTCTTCACTGCTGGGAGCTGCCAGTGCAGCGATATTAAATGCTTTAAAACACATCTGTAACATCAATGACGATACAATGCTGCTTTCGCCAAATATTATCGAGCCGGTTCAGCATCTTAAAGTTGATTATCTGGGCAATAATAATCCGAGACTGCATGTTGATGAAGTTCTGATTGCTCTGACAATCAGTGCTCAGATGAATCCGGCTGCCTATCAGGCAATCAATGCTCTTCCAAAACTAAAGGGAAGTCAGCTTCATTCATCAGTGATTCTGGCAGCAGTTGATATGAATACTTTAAGAAAGCTAGGCATGATGGTTACCTGTGAACCGAAATATCAGACCAAAAAACTTTATCGTCCTGGCAAATAAAAAATATATTAAATAAAGTAAATATTGATTGACAACACTTCGCTATTAATGTAAACTTATAGTGTTCGCATTTTTGCGGAGTGTTTTTTGTGGAAGAAGGGCAACCCTTCGTACCACACATAAATTTACAGAAAGAAAGGAAAAAGTTTATGAAGAGAGTTGCAAAAGTATGTAAGCTCCAATTCCCGGCTGGCGGAGCTAGACCTGGTCCAGCATTGGCAAGTGCTGGTATCAACATGCCTCAATTCTGTCAGGCATTCAATGATGCTACAAAAGAGAGACATGGTGACTTAGTACCGGTCATTATCACAGCCTATGAAGACAAATCATTTGATTTTGTCCTGAAAACAACTCCAGCTGCTCACATGTTGAAGAAAGCCGCAGGCATCACTAAAGCTTCAGGCACACCTAAAACTGTTAAAGCTGGGAAAATTACCGTTGATCAGTTAAGAGAAATCGCAGAATACAAAATGCCAGATTTAAATGCCAATGATGTCGAAGCTGCAATGAGAGTTGTAGCTGGAACAGCAAGAAACATGGGCATTAAGATTGAAGGATGGGATTAGGCAATGGCAAGACGCAGCAAAAACTATCAGGAAGCGGCTAAACTTATTGTCAAAGATAAGGCTTATCCAATCAGTGAAGCAATCGATTTAGTTAAGAAAGTTGCTTATGCTAAATTTGATGCGACAGTTGAATTAATATTCAGATTAAATGTTGACCCACGTCATGCTGATCAACAATTACGTGGAGCAATTGTATTGCCAAATGGAACTGGGAAAACCCAGAAGGTATTGGTTATCACTCAGGGTGCAAAAGAGCAGGAAGCAAAAGATGCCGGCGCTGATATCGTGGGTGGTAAAGAAATTCTAGAGGACATCAAAAAAGGCTGGTTTGACTTCGACGTTATCGTAGCTACTCCTGATATGATGGGTGAATTAGGAAAACTAGGTAAAATCCTGGGACCTAAGGGACTGATGCCAAACCCTAAAACCGGAACAGTTACAATGAATGTCGCAGCAGCAATTGAAGAAATTAAAAAGGGTAAAGTTACTTACCGTACCGATAAAGAAGGTAATGTAGCGGTTATCCTGGGGAAAACCTCGTTTGATACCGATAAGCTGGTTGAAAACTATAAGACCATTTATGATGTAATCTTAAGAGCCAGACCGGCGGCTGTTAAAGGGACATATATGAAAAACGTTACCGTTTGTGCTTCAATGTCACCATCAGTCAAGGTTGACCATCTTGTATAAGCAAGAAAATTGAAAATTTATTGTAAACAATATACCATAGACAGCAACGACCGAGTTGGTTTAAAAAGGTTGCCGAGGTAAAGTTGAAAATGAAAACTTTGGCCTGTTTTGTCTTTGGAGAAAATAGGCTTTTATTTTATACAGGTATATTGAACAAATACTTAAAGAAAGGAAGAACATTATGAACCAACAAATACTGGAACAAAAGAAGCAACTGGTTAATGAAATCGCTGAAAAGATGGATAACGCTGCTTCAACTGTAATTGTTGAGTACCGTGGTTTAAGGGTGAAGGAAGTAACGGAATTACGTAGACTGCTACGTGAAGAAGGCTGTGAATTCATCGTTTACAAAAACACTATGGTACAACGTGCTTCTGAAAAATTGGGCTATGACGATTTACTGGGATCATTAACCGGTCCTAATGCTGTGGCAATGTCAGCTGATGCTGTTGCTCCAGCGAGAGTCCTGCACAAATTTGCTAAGAAGCATAAAAAGTTAGTAATTAAAGCTGGTATCGTAGACAGAAAAGTTGTTAATACTGAAGAATTGAAAGAATTATCAAAACTTCCGAACAAAGATGGCATGATCGCAATGCTGCTTGGATGTTTACAAAGCCCAATCCGTTCATTTGCTGCTACAGTCAAAGCTATAGCTGATAAAGAAAATCCAGCAACTGAACCAACTGCCGAATAATTAGATGGAGGATATGAAAATGGCAAAATTAACAAATGAAGAAATCATCGCATCTCTTAAAGAGATGACAATTTTAGAACTAAACGACTTAGTGAAAGATATCGAAAAAGAATTTGGTGTAACCGCTGCCGTTGTACAGGCACCTGTACAGGAAGTAGAGCCAAAAGAACCTGTAGGACCAACTGAAGTTACAGTTATGCTGAAAGAAGTAGGCCAGACTAAGATCGCTGTTATTAAAGCTGTTAAAGAAGCAACTGGTATTGACTTAATGAGTGCTAAGAAAATTGTTGACGCTTGTGCACCTGGTTCACCATCAGTGATCAAAGAAAAAGTTAAGATTGAAGAAGCAGACACAATTAAAGAAGCTATCTTGGCAGCAGGCGCTGTTGTAGAATACAAATAAGTCTAAACAACTAAATCTATAACAAGGCCGAGTTATGCAATTTAATTCGGCCTTGTTTTATCAGCTGGAGGATAATGGATGAACTATTATTTTACCAATGATCCAAACAAAACACCAAACCGAAAGAAAATCGACTTTCGGTTTTCGGGCATTTTAAGGAGCTTTATTTCTGATGACGGAGTCTTTTCAAAAAGCACTTTGGACTATGGTTCCAGAGTGTTGCTGCAGACCCTTATCAAAGAAGACATTAAAGGCCGGGTTGCTGACATGGGCTGCGGACTGGGTTATATTGGTATTTTATTAAAAGAATATAAGCCGGAGATTGAACTGACAATGATTGATGTAAATGAAACAGCTGTGACATTGGCTAAAGAGAACAGTTCACTCTATCATCAGAATAATGAGGTAATCTGTTCTGATGGATTTGAAAATGTTGCCACCAGTTTTGATGTAATAGTTTCCAATCCGCCTATCAGGGCAGGGAAAAAGGTAATTTATAAAATTTTTACTGACGGATATGATCATTTAAATGAAAATGGAATCATGTATCTGGTAATAAGAAAAAAACAGGGTGCTGAAAGTGCCATCAAATATCTGCAGTCGATAAATTTTACCGTGGAAGTGATTAATAAAGAGAGTGGATACTGGATAATCAAGGCATCTAAATAAGAAAAAAAGAAGTTGACAATTTTATAGGATATTGTTATTATATATAATTGCAGAATACTAAATTAAAATGGGTAAGAATCGCGTTTTTTACCCAATTATAAAGGAAGGGGACGTTGTAATGAGCACAAAACCATATCGTGAAATCGTGCGTGGCAAAGCAGTCCGTAGAGACTATTCAAAAGTAAGTGGAACCCTGGAACTTCCAAATCTCGTAGAAATACAAACCGAATCTTACAGATGGTTCGAAGAAGAAGGCATACGTGAAGTCTTTGAAGAAATTTATCCAATACAAAATGCTAATGGTAATATCACCCTTGAATTTCTGAATTACAAGTTTGGTGAGCCAAAGAATGATATTAATAAGTGTAAAGCAGGAGAGTTGACCTATTCAGCTCCTTTAATTGCGTCTATGAGACTTACTATCATCGATGATCAGGGCGAAGTAATTCAAAGAGATGTCGAAGATGTATTTTTGGGCGATTTTCCTAAACTGACTCCTACCGGGACGTTTATTATTAACGGAGCGGAAAGAGTAATAGTTTCTCAAATTGTAAGAAGCCCGGGGGCTTATTTTTCAACAACTGTTGAGGATAGAACAAACCGGGACCTTTATGCCGGTGAATTAATACCATCAAGAGGAACCTGGCTGGAATTCATGACAGATTCTAAGAAAGCCAATCTTGGACGAATTATCAATATGAGTGTTGATAGAAAACGTAAAATATTATCAACAATATTATTTAAGGCAATCGGTTTATCTTTGAACCTGGAAAAAGGTTATGACACTTATGACACAGTTGAAATCAGACGGTTTTTAGAGGCTGTCGATTTGCCAATATATAATGAACTTGAAACTGAAGATGAACAACAGGAGTTCTTAAATATCTATCTGCTGTTATACGCAGGTGTTTTTGGCAATTACGAAGAAATTGCCAATACTCTGATGGCCGACAACAGAATCAAAACAACTGATGAATCTTTAAAAGCTATTTATGAAAATCAGCGATCAGATGATATTCATACTGTTGAAGGGGCAAAATCTCTGATGAATGCCAAGTTTTTTGATGCCAGAAGGTATGACTTAAATAAAGCGGGGCGCTATAAAACCAATATAAAATTAGGTGCTTATGCCCGTTGTCGAGATAAATATCTGGCTCATGATTTGAAAGATGAAAACGGCAATGTGGTTGTTAAAAAAGATACCCTAATCGATACCAAGGAATTGCTGAGTGCTATCAGAGAAACCTTGAATAAAGGTCTTTATATGGTTGCCTTCCCACAGAGATATGAATTTTCTCATCCGGATGCCGTTACTGTACCTGTAAGCTATGGTAAAGGATTAGTGGGCAGAATTGTTGCCAGAAACATTGACCTGGGCAATAAGGTAATTGAAGTGGGAACAGTTTTAACTGCTGAGGACATTAAAGATTTAGGTCACAGTGATGTGGAAATGATTTCAGTTTATGGCGGAATCATTGCTCAGGAAGTTAAACTGACCAGAGAAAATGTCGGAGCGGTTCTTAACTATGGCGGAAGATTATATTCCTTCGGTCGCTTAGTAGAAAATAACCAGGATGTTTTCCGTCACCAGGAAATAGTTGTTGACAGATATATCCCAGATACAGAACAGCCTATTTTAGATGATGAGGCTATTGCCTTTATTAAAGCCAATGTGCAGGAAGGTGCTCAATATTCACTATATCTGGTAGGTTCTGCCAACCAGGTTATCCATGTCAAACATAGTGCTGAAACTGATTCAGCAATTAAAGTTATTGGCAATGATCCATTTACCAGAAAGAAAACCATTATCATTTCTGACATGTATGCGCAGTATGGCTATCTGCTGAACAGGATTGATGATGTCGGCAGTGATGATGATATCGACCAGCTGGGAAACAGAAGAATAAGAACAGTTGGCGAACTTATCCAGAATCAGTATCGTATCGGATTTTCTAGAATGGAGAAAAACATCAAGGAAAGAATGTCTATTTCTGACATTAGCACCATCACGGCTAAAAACCTGACTAACATCAGAAGCTTACAGGCAGCGGTTAAAGAATTCTTCTCTTCTTCGCAGCTGTCTCAATTTATGGACCAGGAAAACCCACTGGCTGAACTGACTAACAAACGTCGTATTTCAGCTTTAGGGCCAGGTGGCCTGACTAGAGAAAGAGCAGGTTTTGAAGTCCGTGACGTTCATAATACTCACTATGGCCGAATCTGTCCAATCGAGACACCGGAAGGACCAAATATCGGTTTGATTAACTATTTAACCTCATATGCGAAAGTAAATGAATATGGTTTCATTGAAACCCCATATCGTAAAGTGGATAGAAAAAGTTTCAAAGTATTGGATGATGAGGTGATCTATCTATCGGCTGATAAAGAAATGGATTATGTTATCGCTCAGGCTAACGAAGTTAGAAACGGCTATTTAACCAAGGGACAATGCGTCTGCCGCTATAAATCTGATACTGTTATGATGGACAGAAGTGAGGTTGAACTGGTTGACGTTTCACCTAAACAGATTATTTCAGTAGCCGCAGCCTGCATTCCGTTTTTAGAAAACGATGACTGTACTCGTGCTTTGATGGGCGCAAACATGCAAAGACAGGCAGTTCCTTTAATTCAGCCACATTCTCCAGATGTTGGAACCGGCATGGAATATAAGATTGCCCATGATGCCGGCAGTGCAGTGATTGCACATAGAGGCGGTGTGGTTACCTATGTTGACGCAACCAAGATTGTTGTTCAGACGGATAAAGGTGCTGATACCTATAACCTGATTAAATTCCGCAGGTCAAATACCGGAACCTGCATCAATCAGACCCCAATTGTCAAATTGGGAGAAATTGTCCAGGCTGATGACATTATCGCTGATGGACCAAGTATGGAAAATGGCGAACTGGCATTAGGACAGAACGTTAAAATCGCTTTCATGACCTGGAATGGCTATAACTATGAAGATGCTATTATCATGTCAGAAAGTTTAGTTAAAAATGATATATTCACTTCAATTCATATTGAAGAGCATACAATTGAATGCCGTAAAACCAAATTAGGTGATGAAGAGATAACCAGAGACATCCCTAATGTCAGCGAACAAAGCATTAGAAATCTGGACTCTAGAGGTATCATCAGGGTTGGTGCGGAAGTAAAAGAAGGAGACATCCTGGTTGGTAAGGTAACTCCAAAAGGTCAGTCAGAAGGAACTCCTGAAGAAAAACTTCTGGCAGCAATCTTCGGCGAAAAGTCAAAAGAAGTAAGAGACAACTCATTGAAGGTTCCTCATGGTGGAGCCGGAATTGTCCAATCAATCAGAAGATTTACCAAGGATAACCATGAACTACCTTCAGGGGTAGAAGAAATTGTCAAAGTCTACATTGTTCAGAAACGCAAAATCTCCGAAGGTGACAAGATGGCCGGCCGCCATGGTAACAAGGGTGTAATCTCTAAGATTCTGCCTGAAGAAGATATGCCGTTTATGGCTGACGGAACCCAGATTGATGTCATGCTGAATCCATTCGGTGTTCCTTCGCGTATTAACATCGGTCAGGTGTTGGAAGTTCATTTAGGGCTGGCAGCTGAAAAGATGGGCTGTAAGTTTGCGACACCAGTATTTGATGGAATCAACAACGAAGAGCTGATGGATATTCTAAAAGAAACCGGAGCTTCAAAAGACGGCAAGGTTCAGCTGTTTGACGGTAGAACCGGTGAAGCATTCGATGAAAGAATTGCTGTTGGGGTAATGTACATGATTAAGTTAGCCCACATGGTTGATGATAAGTTACATGCCAGAGCAACAGGACCTTATTCACTGGTTACTCAGCAGCCATTAGGCGGTAAGGCGCAAAATGGCGGTCAGAGATTTGGGGAAATGGAAGTCTGGGCTTTAGAAGCTTATGGTGCTGCCAGCATCCTGTCTGAAATGTTAACCATTAAATCAGATGATGTAATGGGTAGAACCAGAACTTATGAAGCTATCATTAAAGGTAAACCGATTCCTGAAAGCAGTGTTGGTGAATCATTCAGAGTATTGGTTCACGAGTTAAAAGCTTTATCACTGGATGTTCAGGTGCTGGATAAAAATGGTAATATAATGGACATTTCACAAAATGAAGAAGAGTCAAAGCCACTGGAAACTGAAACCGAACAGATATTTGAAAAAACTGAAGGATACGGTATCGTGGATATTGATGGCGAAGAGAGTATTCCTGAAGAGGCGGTAATTACTGCTGATGATCTGGATTATGATTTTTAGGGAGGTACCAATAAATGAATATTAATGATGTAGCAAAAGTCAAAATTGGTTTAGCATCTCCAGAACGTGTTTTAGAGTGGTCTTATGGCGAAGTCAAAAAGCCTGAAACTATTAACTATCGTTCTCAGAAGCCCGAAAAAGACGGTTTGTTCTGTGAAAGAATCTTTGGACCGGCAAAAGACTGGGAATGTAGTTGTGGAAAATATAAGAAAGTCCGATATAAGGGAGTAGTTTGTGACAAGTGTGGTGTCGAAATCACCAGAAGTTCCGTAAGAAGAGAGAGAATGGGTCACATCAATTTAGCTGTGCCGATTGCTCATATCTGGTATTTAAAAGGCACGCCAAGTCGTATTGCTTTACTTCTTGATGTTTTGCCTAAACAGCTAGAAGAAGTTGTATACTTTGTCAAGTGGATTGTAACCGATCCAAAAGATGTCCAGGAATTAACCTACAAGCAGGTTATCACGACAGCGGATTACCGCAGATATCGTGAATTGTATGGCTCAAGTTCATTTGAGGCAAAAATTGGGGCGGAAGCTATCAAGCTGCTTCTGGAGCAGGTTGATCTGGATAGAGAATATAACAGTTTAGTTGAACAGTTAAAAGATGCATCAGGAGAAAAACGCAAAAAATTAATCAGACGTCTGGAGACAGTCAGTGCTTTCAGAGATTCAGGTCAACGCCCAGAATGGATGATTTTAACCGCTTTGCCTGTTATTCCGCCTGATTTAAGACCGATGTTACAGCTGGATGGCGGCAGATTTGCGACCAGTGATTTAAATGACCTTTATAGAAGGGTTATTACCAGAAACAATCGTTTACAGAAATTATTGGATTTAGGTACTCCGGCAATCATCGTTCAAAACGAAAAACGTATGGTCCAGGAAGCTGTTGATGCTTTAATTGATAACGGCAGAAGAAGTAAACCGGTAACCGGTGCCGGCAATCGGGCCCTGAAGAGTTTGTCTCACGCCTTGAAAGGCAAGCAGGGACGTTTCCGTCAGAATCTGTTGGGAAAACGTGTTGACTTCTCAGGTCGTTCAGTTATTGCGGTTGGACCAGACCTGAATATGTATCAGTGTGGCCTGCCAAGAGAAATGGCGCTGCAGCTGTTTAAACCGTTTGTTATCAATGAACTGGTCTATCAGGAAAAAGCCAGCAACGCTAAAGGTGCTGAAAAGATGATTGATAGAACTGACCCAAGAATCTGGGACGTTGTTGAAGAGGTTGTCAGTGAACACCCGGTGTTGCTAAATCGTGCTCCAACATTACATAGACTGGGCATTCAGGCCTTCATGCCTAAGATAGTAGAAGGAAGAGCAATCCGTCTGCATCCACTGGTCTGTACCGCATTTAATGCGGACTTTGATGGTGACCAGATGGCAGTTCACGTGCCTTTGTCAGAAGAAGCCTGTGCAGAAGCTAAGATTCTGATGCTGGCTTCCAACAATATTTTAGGCCCTAAAGATGGGCAGCCGATTGTTACTCCTTCGCAGGACATGGTCTTAGGTAACTTCTATCTGACTATGGAAGAAACAAAGGAAGAGTTCTATCAGGAAGCAGATCGTTTAAGAAAACTAGGCGATGAAGATAGTGCCCTGTTGTGGGAAAGATATGGCGATTCAGAAGGGCGAATCTACAAGGATATTGAAGAAGTGCTGCTGGCTTATGATACTAAGCAGACACATTTACATACCAGAATTGCTTTAAAGGGCAGCTCTTTGAATAAAACAATCTTTACCGAAGAACAGAGGGACAGATATCTGATTACCACTGTTGGAAAGATTATCTTCAATCAGATGTTCCCTGATGATTTCCCATATGTCAATGAAGTAAAGGGAAACTGGAACACTCATGTTTCAGATGCGTATTTTGTTCCGTATGGCACAAATATCCCAGAGTATATCGCTTCACTGCCTAAGCAGGATCCACTGAAGAAGAAGGATTTAAGTAAGGTAATTGCCGAAGTATATGAAAGATATTCTCATGAGGGCGATACCTATATTTATTTTGATAAAATCAAGGATAACGGTTTCAAATATTCAACTATTGCCGGTATGACTATTTCTTTAGATGATATTAAAGTTGCTTCCAACAAGGAAGAAAAAGTTGATGAAGGCAAACAAAAGGCTGAAAAGCTGATGAGACTTCATAAGAGAGGTCTGTTAACAGAACAGGAATGGGAAAAACAGCTTATCGATTTATGGGCTGGCATAAAAGATGATATCGGAGACAGACTGATGTCTGAATTACCTACTAAAAACCCTATCAATATGATGGCGGTTTCAGGTGCTCGCGGTAATAAATCACACTTTACCCAGTTAGCGGGTATTCGTGGACTGATGGGTAAGCCAACCCAGGCTAAAAGTGCCAAGGGGTTCCAATCTTCAATTATTGAGGTTCCAATCTATTCAAACTTCCGTGAAGGATTGAATATCAGTGAGTTCTTCATCTCATCACATGGTATCAGAAAAGGTCTGACCGATACGGCTTTAAAGACTGCTTCTTCAGGTTATCTGACCAGAAGACTGGTTGATGTCGCTCAGGATGTTGTCATTGTGGAAGATGACTGTGGAACTGATAACGGTTATCGTATTTCGGAAATCAAAGATCGCAAAACCGATACTATTATTGAAAGTTTATACGACAGACTGGTTGGCAGATTTGCGAAAGAGGATGTCGTTAATCCGAATACTGGTGAACTGATTGTTGCTGAAGATGAATTTATCAATGAAAAAATTGCTGATGAAATTGTCAGAGCCGGAATTAAGGAAGTAGTAATCAGAAATGCTTTCTCATGTCAATCAGAATACGGCGTCTGCAGAAGATGCTACGGCCGTAATATGGCAACCGGCAAACTGGTTGAAAATGGTGAGGCTATTGGTATAATGGCTGCTCAATCAATCGGAGAACCAGGAACCCAGCTGACAATGCGTAACTTCCATACCGGTGGTGTTGCCGGAGGCACTGATATTACTCAAGGTTTGCCACGTGTAGAGGAGCTTTTCGAAGCCAGAAGTCCGAAACACCCGGCGGTAATTGCCAAAGTTTCCGGAACAATTACGGAAATTACAGCACCGGATGAAAACGGAGCCGTCAAAGTAGTTATAACTAATGAGCAAGAGGAAAACATTGAACATAAGGTTACTGGCACGCAGATTATCCGCAGCTGGTGGCAAATCGGCTCATATGTCCACGCTGGCGAAAAACTGACAGAAGGAACAATCAATCCGAAAGAATTAATCGCTGTTGCTGGCCTGAAAGCTGTTCAGGATTATATCCTGAAGGAAGTTATGAAGGTTTATCGTTCTCAGGGCATTGATATCTCTGACAAGCACATTGAGATAATGATTTGTCAGATGTTGAGAAAAGTTGTTATTGAAGATGGTGGTGACACCGGATTGATTAAGGATACTACTATTTCAAAGGCGAGAATCACAGAAATCAACGATGCTGTTTTAGAAGAAGATGGCAATCCGGCAAAATTCAAGCCAATGTTACTGGGTATTTCTAAATCTTCAGTTGAAACTGACTCATGGCTGAGTGCTGCTTCATTCCAGGAAACTACCAAGGTATTAACCAATGCTGCAGTCAGAGGCAAGGTTGATGACTTAATCGGCTTAAAGGAAAATGTTATTATCGGTAAGAAAATTCCGGCAGGAACAGGATCTAGCGCTGAAAGAGAGACGACAAGATTAGTGAATGAAATGGCTGAAGAAATGAGGCAGGCTAAAAATGATCGCCTGGCAATAGTTGCGGAAAAAGAAGCCGAAAAAAGTGCTAGAGAAGGCAGAAGAGTAGAAAGAGATTTGGCAGAAGCTGAATAACTCCCGAAAATTTTATAGAAAAATAGGCAAGATCATTAGGATCTTGCTTTTATTGTCAAAAGAAGTAAAAGTCGGTAATATTAATGAAATAATCTACGGAACCAGAGTAATGAATATAAAAGTTACAGATATTAAAAAGCAAGTAAGAAAAAATGATGCTGCTGAGCGGTCTGGGTATGGCAAAAGCAACAGACTGCTACAGAAGGAAAAATAAATTAAAATAGATAAAAAAGTGTTTCTTAAGTCTGGAAGTCCTAAAAACTTTCAGATTTTTATTTGGTAAACGGTGTGTTGCACATCAGGTTTTTTTGTTAAACATACAATTTTCAGGACTTATTGTTTTTTTCATACTGAAAATATAAAAAAGAAAAAATATCACTGTCAATAATATGGGAAAATGTCCCAAAATAAATCAAACATAAGCGGAAAAAATATCCGCTTTTTTATGTAAATATGTGTTCCTGATGAGCTCTTTTCTTATGTTTTAAAAAATTATCAGTTCTCCAAGGATGAGTCATAGGCGGAATATAAATCTTTTTATCGACCTTAATAGTTGGCTCATAGTCAAAGTCTTCACTATGCTTCTCATGAATTTCTAATTTGTCTAAAGAG